>JASIGS010000004.1 GCA_030052355.1 Streptosporangiaceae bacterium
GCTGCCGGTCTTGCCGCCTACCGCGGCGCCCAGCGGCGGATGGAGCTCAAGGGGGAAGTCGGCGGCGTCCAGGTCATCGACAGCTACGCACACCACCCGACCGAGCTCGCCGCGGACCTCGACGCGGCCCGGGAGGCCGTGGCCGCCCGGAACAACGGGACGGGCGGCAGGCTCATCGCGGTGTTCCAGCCGCACCTGTTCAGCCGGACGAGGATCTTCGCCGCGGAGTTCGGCGCCGCGCTGGACAAGGCCGACGAGGTGCTCGTGCTCGATGTGTACGCGGCCCGCGAGGATCCCGAGCCAGGGGTGACCGGACGGCTGGTCGCCGACGCGGTGCCGGGCGGCCGGGCGTCGTTCCTCCCGGACGCCGCGGCCGTGCCCGCGGTGGTGGCGGCGCTGGCCAAGCCGGGTGACATGGTGCTCACGATGGGCGCCGGGGACGTTACGGCACTCGGACCGCCGATCCTGGCGGCCCTGCGTGAGCAGGATCCAGTTCAGCGGTCAGGCCAGCCTGGGCGCGCCGCGCGGGCAGGCGAGCGCTGATGTGGCGCCGCGCGGGCACCGCGGGCACCGCCGACGGTGACGGCGGGCGGGCGGTGGCCGACGACCCCGCGGCGGGACGGGCGGCGCACTACGGTAGCGCCGGCCGGCTGGCGGACGACGGTCCCGGCGGGCAGCCAGCGCGTGCGGACATCGGCGCGCAGCCGGCCGGCGCGGCGCGACGGGGAGCCGATCCGTGGCGGGTCGCATTCTTCGGCCTGCTCAGCGCGGGAATCGTCGCCGCAGCGGGCTGGGTGGTGCTTGGCCCCACCTTGCTCGTCGCGCGGCACGTGCTGGTAACGGGCGCGAACCGGCTGGTCCCGGCGGCAGCGGTCCGCGAGGCTGCCGCGATCACGCTGGGAACGCCACTGGTCGAGGTGAACACTGCGGCCATCGCGCGGCGCGTCGAGGCGATTGCCCCGGTCGCGTCGGCGCAGGTCAGCAGGTCGTGGCCAGACACCATCGTGATTTCCGTCACGGACCGGGTCCCGGCACTCGCGGTTCCAGACGCGGGGAAGTACGCCTTGATCGACGGGAGCGGCGTCACCGTGCGCTGGTCAGCGCGAAAGCCAGCCGGGATGCCGCTGCTGGCCGCACCGCCGCCGGTCCTCCGCGGGAACCCGGCGATACGGGCCGCGGTAGCGGTGCTGGCCGAACTGCCGGCCTCGCTGCGCCGCCAGGTCAGCTCGGTATCCGCGCCCGGCGCGGACGCGGTCACCCTGCACCTCTCGACCGGGATCACGGTGCGCTGGGGCGGCACCGGCCAGGCGAGCCGCAAGGCAGCCGAGCTAGCCATCCTGCTGCACACGCACGCGCGCTACTACGACGTCAGCGACCCGACCACCGCGGTCACTCAGGGATGATACGGGCGACGAGGCGCGACACGCCGGTCAGAAGGCGGGCAGTGGTTGACCAGGGGTGGCGCGCAACCCTACTGTCCCTATCAGTCGGCAGCTTGACATAACTCTAAATCTCAAGTTGAGGGTGAGAGTTTGACGAGCCGGAATCCGCTGAACCTGCCCTGCCGGTCGCGTAGGGGGCGCGTGCGGGCTTCAGACTCCAGGACGGCGTAGCGCCTGCGCACGCCGAACGAGCGGGAAGGGTTGCTCCTCGTGGCAGCACCGCAGAACTACCTGGCGGTCATCAAGGTCGTCGGTATCGGCGGGGGCGGCGTCAACGCCGTGAACCGGATGATCGAAGAGGGCCTGCGGGGCGTCGAGTTCATCGCGATCAACACCGACGCCCAGGCTCTGCTGATGAGCGACGCCGACGTCAAGCTCGACGTCGGGCGCGAACTGACCAGGGGCCTCGGCGCCGGCGCCAACCCGGACATCGGCTTCAAGGCCGCCCAGGACCACCGCGATGAGATCGAAGAGGTGCTCAAGGGCGCCGATATGGTCTTCGTCACGGCAGGCGAGGGCGGCGGAACCGGAACCGGCGGCGCACCCGTGGTGGCTGAGGTGGCGCGCAGCCTCGGGGCGCTGACCATCGGCGTGGTCACCAGGCCGTTCGGCTTCGAGGGCAAGCGGCGCGCGTCCCAGGCCGACTCCGGGATCGAGAAGCTCCGCAGCGAGGTCGACACGCTCATCGTGATCCCGAACGACAGGCTCCTGTCGATCTCGGACCGGCACGTCAGTGTGCTCGACGCCTTCAAGGCCGCGGACCAGGTGCTGCTGTCCGGCGTGCAGGGCATCACGGACCTGATCACCACCCCCGGCCTGATCAACCTCGACTTCGCCGACGTCAAGTCGGTGATGTCCGGGGCCGGGTCGGCGCTGATGGGCATCGGCAGCGCGCGCGGCGACGACCGCTCCGTCGCGGCTGCCGAGATGGCCATTTCCAGCCCGCTGCTCGAGGCGAGCATCGACGGCGCGCACGGCGTGCTGCTGTCGATCCAGGGCGGCTCCGACCTCGGCCTGTTCGAGATCAACGAAGCGGCGCAGCTGGTGGCGAACTCCGCCGCGCCGGACGCCAACATCATCTTCGGCGCGGTGATCGACGATGCGCTCGGCGATGAGGTGCGGGTGACGGTCATCGCGGCCGGGTTCGACGAGCCGCAGCCAGGAAGATCCCGCGGTCGCAGCGCCGGGTATGCGGGCCCGACGGGCGCTGCGGGCCTGACGGCCGCTGCCGCGCCGCCGGCCGCATCTTCCGGCGGGCAGGGC
>JASIGS010000138.1 GCA_030052355.1 Streptosporangiaceae bacterium
CTCCGGGAAGAACGCCTCCGGGTCGGTCTGCGCGCACAGCGCGCGGTCCTGCCAGCTCTGATCCCCGGCGTCATCCGCGCCGATGCCAAGCACGTCGTGCACCAGCGAGACGATGACGTCTGTCACTGCGCACCTCCTGCCGTCCGCCGTCCCCCTGATCCGCCCCGGGGGCGGAATTACATAAGTGAAATTACACCTGCGTGTCTTGCACTGCGTCAAGGGAGGTACGTGATAGAGGCCGTCTTGTTGACCGTCATGAGACGAAAGTCCCGCGCAGTTTTCCGGGCGAGGAGGCCGTACGGCGGGCCAGCGAGCGGTCCGGCTGGCGCAGTTGCAAGACTTCCGGCATGCGCATCACAGTTCTGGCCGGCGGTATCGGCGGTGCCAGGTTCCTCCGTGGCCTGCTGGCGGCGGTGCCGGGCGCCGACATCACGGTCATCGGCAACACCGGCGACGACTTCACCCCGTTCGGACTGCACGTCTCGCCAGACCTCGACACGGTCATGTACACGCTCGGCGGCGGCATCAGCGAGGAGCAGGGCTGGGGGCGTTCCGGCGAGAGCTTCTCCGTGCTCACCGAGCTGGCGGCCTACGGCGCAGGACCGGACTGGTTCAGCCTCGGTGACAAGGACTTCGCGACTCACATCCTGCGCACCAGGATGCTGGCCGATGGCGCGTCGCTGTCCGACGCGACCAGGACGCTGTGCGACCGGTGGCGGCCGGGGGTCACGCTGCTGCCGATGTCAGACGACCCGGTACGGACACACGTCACGATCGAGCTGGATGGCCGCGAGCAGGTCGTGCACTTCCAGGAGTGGTGGGTACGGCTGCACGCCGAGGTGCCCGCCAAGCGGATCACGGCGGTCGGCGCGGAGCACGCCAGGCCCGCCCCGGGCGTGCTCACCGCCATCGCCGACGCCGACTTCGTGCTGTTCCCGCCCTCGAACCCGGTGGTCAGCATCGGGGTGATCCTCGCGGTCCCCGGCATCGCCCCGGCGCTGCGAGACAAGACCGTGGTCGGCGTCTCGCCGATCATCGGCGGTGCGCCCGTGCGCGGGATGGCAGACGCTTGCCTCGCCGCCATCGGCGTACCGACGACCGCGGCGGCGGTGGCCGCGCACTACGGGCCGGAACTGCTCGGCGGCTGGCTGGTCGACGACCAGGACAAGGATGCCGTGGACGCTCCTGAGCTGGCCGGCATGGCGGTCCGCGCCCGGCCGCTGTACATGACCGACCTGGCCGCCGCGGCCGAGATCGCCAGGGCCGCCGTCGACCTGGCAGCGGAGCTCAGCAGATGAGCGCGCCGCCGGCGCTCACCGTCCACCCGGTGGCCGGACTGCCCGAGATCGGTGCGGGTGACCCGCTGGCCGCGCTGATCGCGGACGCGGCGCTTGCCGGGCCTGGCCTGCTGGACGGCGACATCCTGGTGATCACCTCGAAGATCGTCAGCAAGGCCGAGGGCCGGGTGGTCACCGCCGACAGGGAGGCCGCCATCGACGCCGAGACCGTCCGCGTCGTCGCGCGCCGTGGCCCGACCAGGATCAGCCAGACCAGGCACGGGCTGGTCATGGCGGCAGCCGGGGTCGATGCCTCCAACACCGCACCGGGAACGGTGGTGCTGCTCCCCGTCGACCCAGACGACTCGGCCAGGCGGCTGCGAAAGGCGATCGGCGAACGAGCGGGCGTGCGGCTAGCCGTGATCATCACCGACACGATGGGCAGGCCGTGGCGGACCGGCCAGACCGACACCGCTGTCGGCGCCGCGGGCCTCACGCCGCTGCGCGACCACCGCGGCTCGGCCGACACGTTCGGCAACGTGCTGGAGGTGACCGTGGCGGCGGTGGCGGACGAGATCGCCGCCGCCGCAGACCTGATCAAGCAGAAGACCACCCAGATCCCGGTCGCCATCGTCCGCGGCCTGCCCGATCTGGTCACCGACGAGGCGGGGCCCGGGGCGGCCGCGCTGATCAGGCCAGCCACCGAGGACATGTTCCGGCTGGGCGCCGCCGACGTGCTGACGGCACGCAGGACCATCCGCGAGTTCGCCGCGGAGCCGGTGCCCGCACAGGCGGTGCAGCGAGCCATCGCCGCGGCGATCACTGCGCCCGCCCCGCACCACAGCCAGCCGTGGCGGTTCGCCGTGCTCGAGTCCGCGCGGGCCAGGACCGCGCTGCTGGACGACATGCTGGTCGCGTGGCAGGCAGACCTCGCCGCGGACGGGTTCACCGCCGACCAGATCGCCCGCAGGGTCAGGCGCGGTGAGCCGCTGCGCCGGGCACCGCTGATCATCGTGCCGTGCCTGGTTCCTGAGGCGGCGCACCGATACCCGGACGAGCGGAGGAACGCCGCCGAGCGCGCCATGTTCGTCGTCTCGATGGGCGCAGCAGTGGAAAATCTGCTCGTCGCCCTGGCCGTTGAGGGCCTAGGGTCGTGCTGGGTCTCCAGCACGCTGTTCTGCCGGGATGCCGCCACAGCCGCGCTCGGCCTGCCGCCGGACTGGGAGCCCATGGGCGCGATCGGCGTCGGATACCCGGCATCGCCCGCCCCGGAGAGGCCGGACCGGGACCCTGGGCAGTTCACCCTGCGTCTCTAGCAGGTCGCTTCCCGCAGTCGTGCCGGGGTCGCGACCTCGCCCGGCGCTCAGGTCCGGTGAGGAGACCCAGTGCCCGACGCGGGTACCCGGCGAGACAGGCCGGGCATCGGTGACCTGCTGCGGCGCAACGCCCAGCTCCGGACGTTGTGGACCGCCCGGCTGCTGTCGTTCTTCGGCGACAGCCTCGGCCTGATAGCGCTGACGCTGTATGTCTACCTGCACGTCCGAAGCGGGATCGCGGTGGCGCTGCTGCTGCTCGTCGGGGACTTCCTGCCCGGGCTGATCAGCCCGCTGGCCGGCACGGTCGGGGACCGCTTCGACCCCAAGGTCGTCATGGTCGGCTGCGAGCTTGTCCAGGGCGCGCTGATCGCGGTGATCGCGGCGACGCTGCCATCCCTGCCGATCGTGCTCGTGCTGGTAGCCGTGCAGTCCTGCGTGGCCGCGGTGTTCCAGCCCGCGTCCAGGTCGTGCGTGCCCGGCCTGGTGGCCGACGGCGACCTGGAGGCCGCGAACGCGGCGCTCGGCTTCGGCACCTACGGGATGGACGGCTTCACCGCGCTCGTCGGCGCCGCGCTGCTGACCGCCGTCGGCGTGCGCTGGCTGCTGGCGGCGGACGCAGCCACGTTCGCGATCTCGGCCAGCCTGCTGCTGACCCTTCCGAAACTGGCGCGGGCCGCGCAGGCTGCCCGGCCGGGGGGAGGGGGCGGGGCGTTCCCCGCCAAGAGCGCTGCGGGCGTAACGCGCGCCCTTGCCAGCCACGCCCGCGCGATGCTCGGGGAGGCGCGAGCCGGCCTCGGCTACATCGCACGCGACAAGGTGATCAGGGTTGTCACGATCGCATTCTGCGCGGTCGTGATGTTCAACGCGGTGGACGACGTGGCGCTCGTCTTCCTGGCCCGGCACACCCTGCACGGGAGCAACGCGGCCGCGAGCCTGGTGTACGCGGGATCCGGGCTCGGGCTGCTGGCCGGCTTCCTGCTGCTCGCGCGGGCCGGACAGCGGCTGGCCATACCGCTGCTGATCCTGGCCGGGTACGCGGTCAGCAGCCTCGGCAACCTGCTGACCGGAGTGTCCTTCGCCATCGTCGCCGCCCTCGGGTTCCAGGTCGTGCGCGGCCTCGGGCTGGCCGCGATGGACACCGGGCACAACACGCTTATCCAGCGCAACGTGCCGCCAGCGATGCTCGGCCGGGTGTTCGGCAACGTCTACGGCGCCGTCGGCGTGGCGGCCGGCGTGTCGTACCTGCTCGGCGGGCTGCTGCTCGACGCGACCAACGCCCGGGTGACCCTGGTCGTGGCCGGGACCGGCGGCCTGCTCGCAGCCGCCGCCGCTGCGGTCCTGCTCCCCCGGGCGCTGCGGGCGTCCGCCAGCGCCGGAGGCGCAGACGAGAAGAACGCGGCCGGGCAATAGACCTCGCGTGCCCCGCGCGGCAGGGCTCAGGTGGCGTCGATGAGCTTCTTGAGCAGCAGCTTGCTGTCACCCGGTGTGACGGCTTCGGCGCTCAGGTTGTTCATCACCTCGCGGTAATGGTCAACCTCGTCGGGCCGGTCCAGGTACAGGGC
>JASIGS010000139.1 GCA_030052355.1 Streptosporangiaceae bacterium
GTTCATTGAGTAAGTAGCAGTGAACCGCTGACCGGTTCGCGGTGAGCCGAAGTTAGGTGCCGGAAGCTGCCCTGGCCACCGGATAGAACACCATAAATAGTGCGAACGGTCCTCGGCCGGTGATCTATGACGGCGACTTGTGCGTCGGAGGCCGGTGCCCGATGGGCCTGTGACGCTTCGGTCGTCCGCATGGCCAACGGTTCGTGCCGTGAAACGACGCGTCGTAGTAGTCCGGTGCCGCTGGGTCCGGACGGGAGCGGTAGCGTGGCAGCATGCTCGCTGCGCTTGCCTCGGACCCGCCGCGGCTCACTGTCCCGCGGGCATTCAGCGCTTGGACCCTGGACCCGTGGACCCTGGCATGGATCCTGATCCTCGGCGGCCTCTACCTGACCGGCATGATCGCGATGCGCCGCAGGGGGGAAGAGTGGCCGGTCGGACGCGCGATATCGTTCTGCGGCCTCGGGCTCGGTTTCGCGGTCATCGCGACCATGTCGTCCATCGGCGTTTACCAGCCGTACCTGTTCTACATGCGGTCGATACAGACCGTCCTGTTCCTGCTGGTGGTGCCCCTGTTCGTGGCGCTCGGCCGCCCGCTGACGCTGATCGTCGAGACGGTGCCGTGGTTCGGCCCGCGGCTGAAGTCGGCCATCACCAGCCGGGTCGCCAGGCTGGCGCTGTTCCCGGCCATCACCACGTTCGTGCTCGTGCTCATGCCGTTCCTCGTCTACTTCACGCCGTGGTACGCGGCCGGGTTCAGGTCCGTGCTCGTGGCGCAGGTCACGCACATCGCGCTCGCGGCGCCGGGATTCCTGTTCTTCTGGACGCTGCTGCGGGTCGATCCGGTGCCACGTGCCTACCCGTACGTCATGGCGCTGTGGATCACCGCGGCGGAGGTGATCGGCGACGCGGTGCTCGGCCTGGCGGTGATCGCCGACACTGGCCTGATCGCCGGCCCCTACTACCACGCGCTCGGTACGCCCTGGAACATCGGCCTGTCGACGAATCAGGTGCTCGGCGGCGGCGTGCTCTGGATCCTCGGGGACGTCGTCGGGCTGCCGTTCCTGGCCGCTCAGCTGATCCAGATGATCCGCGAGGACGAGTCCGAGGCCAAGGTGATCGACGCCGAGCTGGACGCGGCTGATGCTGCCGCCGCAGCCGCCGCGGCCGCGGCCTCTGCGCCGACGGCGGGCACCGCCGCTGTGGCCGTCGCGACTGGCAGCGACGAGAGGCGTCAGGCCATGCCGCAGGCGGGCCAGGCGCCCGCTCAGCGGCCCTGGTGGGAGTCCGATCCGCGGTTCACCGAGAGGTTCCGCGAGGTGGACGAGCCGGACTAGGCGCGGCCGGCTCGCCGCCTAGTAACTGCGCCTGACCAGGAACGACCAGCCCGACGACAGCTCCGTGAGGCCGACGAACTCCTGCGACTTCAGCGCGCACCAGGCCGGCAGGTCGGTCTTGGCCGCGGGATCGTCGGCCAGCACGGCGATCGTGTGGCCGACCGGAACTTCCCTGATCCTGTCCGCCAGCATGATGATCGGGATCGGGCACTTCTTGCCGAGCGCGTCCAGCGTCAGCGCTGGGGGTGGCGGGCTGCCCCGCGCGGGGTCCGGGGGTCGCCCGCCGGGAGTGCGCTGCGGTGAGGTCACGCCGTCACCTCCACGGGCGGATGTGCGTGCCCGGGCCCGAGGTGGCCGGCCGCCCTGACAGTGTCGCGCACAGGCGCCGCGAGCAGGGCGTGTTTGGCCACCGGATTGCTGCGCAGGCGCGGCGCCGGGCGGGTCGCTGGCTACCCAGGACACCGGGAACGCACGCTAAGCGGGGACCTACCCGGAACAGGGGCTGCCGGGCGTTGTACTGTTTCCACGACAGGCTGTAGGAAGAGAAACTCGACCGGCCGTGACGCCGTGACTTAACTGCTGGGAAGGCCATCTGTGAGTCCCATCCGCGGTGTTCGCAACCCCCGGGCCGCGACGGACATGGCGCAACGCTCAGGTGCACCACGCCAGGGCGCACGATCGCGAGGTCTCCGCCGCTGGCTGCCGCGGGCGGCGCTGGCATTCGTCCTGGTGATAATGGTCACCGGCTGCAACGCCACCACCGTCGAGAACCTCGGCCTGCGCAGTCCGGTGACCTCGCAGGCGAAGCTGACGATCTCGCTGTGGCAGGGCGCCTGGATTGCCGCGCTGGCGGTGGGCTGCGTGGTCTGGGGCATGATCATCTGGGCCGTGATCTTCTTCCGCAAGAAGGGGGACCGGATCCCGAATCAGGTCAGGTACAACCTGCCGATCGAGATCATGTACACGGTCATCCCGTTCATCATGGTCGGCGTGTTGTTCTACTTCACCGCCAGGGACGAGAACAGGATCGACTACCTCTCACCGACTTGCACGCTGCCGAAGTGCGTGGTCGTGGACGTCACCGGGTTCCAGTGGAGCTGGGAGTTCCAGTACCCGCAGTACGTGGTCAAGAATTCGCCCGCGGGGGTCACCGAGTTCGGCGCGATGTGGAACGGGATCCTGGGACCAGGGGACAACGAGGGCGACCTGCCGCTGCTGGAGATACCGGTCCACATGCAGGTGCGGTTCAACCTGAGGTCGAACGACGTCATCCACTCTTTCTGGGTGCTGCCCTTCGACTTCAAGCGTGACGTCATACCTGGGCACCCGAACCACTTCCAGGTCTACACGACATCTACGCTCTACAGCGGTCCTGACACCATCGGCCGGTGCTCTGAACTGTGCGGCCTGTACCACAGCCGCATGCTGTTCCGTATCAAGATCGTGACTCAAGCCCAGTTCAAGACCTGGGTCCTCGCGCAGCAGAAGCTCCAGAACGCAACCGGGGGTGCCCAGTGACCACCTACCAGCAGCCAGCCCCGGCCGCATCTCCGCTGGCCGCGCCCAAGGGTTATCAGAAGGGCTCGATCCTGGCCGACTGGCTGTCCTCGACCGACCACAAGGTCATCGGGCACCTGTACCTGATCACCTCGTTCTTCTTCTTCCTGGTCGGCGGCCTGATGGCCATGATCATGCGCGCGCAGCTCATGGGGCCGGACAACCACATCGTGTCCGACCAGCAGTACAACGAGCTGTTCACGATGCACGGCACGATCATGCTGCTGCTGTT
>JASIGS010000140.1 GCA_030052355.1 Streptosporangiaceae bacterium
CGAACTGGCGGCTCGCCGGATGCTGGCCGATACCGACTACGTGTGGCGCGACGCCGAAGATGACCGGCTGGGCTGCGCGATCGCGCTGGTCCTGAGTCGCGCCGACCTGACGGCGGAGCAGTCCACAGGGTGGCTAGACCTCGTGGATGAGAAGTTCAGCCACGGCGAGCCGGGCCCGGTGCCGGCCTACGCCAGCAACTCGATCAGGACCTTGCGGCTGCTGTACGTACTCGCGGATCGCGGAGTCCGCGACGACCCAGCCGGGCAGCCCACGCCGCTGACCCACGCGGCCGCTGTCAAGCAGCGGCTGGCCTCCTCACTCGCCCCGGTCACCTGGTTCTCAGGCTGACGCAACGGAAGCGATCGGCGGCGGCAGCGCGACCTGCCGCCAGGCACGAAACTGCCGCCGGACGGTACAGTCCGGCGGCAGTCGTTATGTCCGGGTGCGACCCCCGAGGCCAGCTAGCTCAGTGGAAGGAGTCGCCGCAAGCGCACGAGCCGGTGGCGTTCGGGTTGTCGATCGTGAAGCCCTGCTTCTCGATCGTGTCCACGAAGTCGATCGTGGCGCCCGTCAGGTACGGCAGGCTCATCCTGTCGGTCACCACCTGGACGGTACCGAACTCGCTGACGGAGTCGCCGTCCATCTCCCGCTCGTCGAAGTAGAGCTGGTAGCGCAGGCCAGAGCACCCACCCGGCTGCACGGCGATGCGCAGCCGCAGGTCCTCACGGCCTTCCTGCTGGAGCAGGCTGCTGACCTTGGCCGTCGCGGCATCGGTGAGAACGATGCCCTGCTTAGTCGCCTCGCTCTGAGCTGTCATCTGCGTTTACTCCTGGGTCCGACACGTCTGAGTCCGGCACGTCTGTGCCCAACACGTCCTCGTGTGCCACAACGATAGTCCCCGGCCGAGCATTCCCGGCCTGCCTTGGCAGACAAATCGGGCGGTCGGCTAGGGTGCATCGATCCGACACTAGCCGACCAGCGCCAGTATCGTCATCTAGACGATAACTCGGCGGACGGGACCCGATGACACACTCGCCAGGCCAGACGAGCACCGCCGTGCTCGGAGCTGGTGCCGACCCGTACGCCGAACACGGCGTGCTCCACCCAGCAGAGCTGCCGTCTGCCAGCGATCGCGGACTCCTGGCCAGGGCTCGCGCGGCCAGGAGGGCGCTTGGCGACCGCGCCTTCATCCTGGGCCACCACTACCAGCGGGACGAGGTCATCCAGTTCGCCGACGTGACGGGTGACTCCTTCAAGCTCGCCCGCGAGGCGGCGGCCAGGCCGGAGGCCGCGTTCGTCGTGTTCTGCGGCGCCGGCTTCATGGCCGAGTCGGCGGACATCCTGACCTCAGCGCAGCAGCGAGTGGTGCTGCCTGACCTGGCCGCCGACTGCTCCGTGGCCGACATGGCCAGTCACGACCAGGTCGAGGAGTGCTGGCAGGCGCTGGCGGATCTCGGCCTCGCCGCCGGGGTGGTCCCGGTCACCTACATGAACTCCTCGGCCGATACCAAGGCGTTCACCGGCAGGCACGGCGGCACCGTGTGCACCTCCTCGAACGCGAAGCGGGCGCTGAGCTGGGCCCTCCGGCGCGGCAGCAAGGTGCTGTTCCTGCCCGACCAGCATCTTGGCCGCAACACCGCCGTGCTCGAGATGGGCATGAGCCGGGACGACTGCGTCGTCTGGGATCCGCACGCCCCGGGCGGGAACGGCGGCCTGGCGCCGCAGCAGCTGCGCGACGCAACGATGATCTTGTGGCGCGGGGACTGCCCGGTGCACGGCAGCTTCTCCCCCGGCTGCGTCGGACAGGTGCGGCAGCGTATCCCCGGGGTGAACGTGATCGTGCACCCGGAGTGGCCGCACGAGATCGTGCTCGAGGCCGACCAGGTGGGCTCGACCGAAATGATCATCTCGACGATCGAGCGCGCGCCGTCAGGGTCGTCCTGGGCCGTGGGAACCGAGCCGAACCTGGTGCGGCGGCTGGCCGCGGCCAATCCCGACAAGACCGTCGTGTCACTCGACGAGACCGCCTGGTACTGCTCGACCACGAACAGGATCGACCTCCCGCACCTGGTCGCCGCGCTCGAGTCGCTGAGCGCCGGCCAGGTCGTGAACCAGGTCACCGTCGAGCCAGAAGCCGCCCGCCAGGCGAGGGGCGCGCTGGAGCGCATGCTCGCGCTGCCGTAGCTGTGCGGCCGTAGCCGGGTAGCCGGAGCCGAGCGGTACCGGGCCTGACCGGGGACCGGGCCCTACAGGCCCGGCGCCCCCCAGATGGCCATCCACCGGCCCAGGTCCGGCTCGATCTTCAGGTCGTCGCTCAGCGTCCCGCGGATCTGCAGTTCGAGCGCGTTGTCCCGGCGCTGGCCGGACAGCGGTGCGAACGGGTAGAACGTGCCCCGCTTGTACAGGTACACAAGCCCGAGCTTCCGGCCGCCCGAGTCGCGGAACGCCATGATCGTGCACAGCAGCTGGGGGCCGAAGCCGCCGGACTCGAGCGAGGAGTTCACCGCGTGCAGGTTGGTGACCAGGCCCTCGGGATCGTCATCGCTCTGATTGCAGACCAGCCACGTGAAGCCGTAGGTGTCCGTCGACATCTGCACCGGCTTGCTGTCCTTGTCCATCGCCAGCAGCTCTTGGACGTCGTGCTCGATGTCGCTGAACGCCTTGCCCTCGGCGGCGCGGAAGCACACCGAGCCCGACCCGGTCGGCCGGAAGTCCGTCGCGGCCTGCAGGGTCAGCGCCGCCCCCGGCAGCGCGAAGAGCTGGTCCAGGTTCGGCGGAACCGGCTTGGTCCGGCCAAGCAGCGCGTCCAGGAAGCCCACCGGCGTTACCTGCCGAGCTGCTTGGAGATCTTGTCGAGCTGGGCGAGCCTCTTCTGCAGCGACGGGTGCGTGGAGAAGATCGCCCCGATGTGGTTGTCGCCTGGCCGCAGCGCCGGGGTGAAGTAGAACGTGTTCAGCGGCTCGGCCTGGCGCAGGTCCCTGGTCGGGATCCTGGCCATGTCCCCAGTCACCTTGACCAGCGCGCTGGCCAGCGCGGACGGCTGCCCGGTGAGCAGCGCGCCGGACCGGTCGGCGGCAAGCTCGCGGTACCGCGACAGCATCCTGATCAGCAGGAAGCTGACGACGTAGGTCACGATGCTGAGCAGCATCATCGGGATGATCAGCAGCGCGGCCTGGTTGTTCCGGCCACGGCCGCCGAACAGCTCGGAGTAGAACGCGAACCGCACCATCAGCGCGGCGATGATGCCGAGGAAGGACGCGATCGTCATGACCGCGACGTCCTTGTGCGCGACGTGCGACATCTCGTGTGCCAGCACGCCCTCGAGCTCGTTGTTGTCCAGCCGCTGCAAGATGCCCTCGGTGGCGCAGACCACCGCGACCTTGCTGTTACGGCCGGTCGCAAACGCGTTCGGCATCTGCGTCGGGGCAATCGCGACCCGCGGCTTGGGCATGTCCGCCATGGCGCAGAGCCGGTCGATGATCCCGTGCAGCCTGGCGGCTTCTGGCGAGTCGTTCGGCCCGACCAGCCGCGCGCGCGATGTGGCCAGCGCAATCTTGTCCGACCACCAGTAGGAGGCCAGGGCGCTGCCGACACCGATGAGGCATGCAATGACGATGATCGCTGTGTCGCTGACCGCTGATCCAGATGAGTGGCCGTAGCGAGCCGAGTCGTACAAGCGGGGGCCATACAGGATGAGATACGACAGGCCAACGCCAAAGCCGACGAATACCAGCCCGAGCAGGAACATGGTCGCGCCCATCCGCGCGATCAGGCCCGGGTCAGACGCGTACCGAGTGCGCGCCATCGGCGCCGCCTCCCTTTTCCTGAGCGGTCTCAGTTACCAGGACCGCTCTCATGCTTTAGTACACACCCAACGGCCAGTGCGTGCGCCCGAAGCCGGGCCAGCGCCGACCGGGAGGCTGCCACGCAACCTCCAGAATAGTTAACGCTGTTACGACACATCTCGTTCCCGCGGCGCGCACGGCACCCGTGCAATGGCGGCCAGGTCCAGGCGGCGTCTCCTAGCCGGAAATCAGCCCCTCGTCGGCGAGCAACTGGCGAACCTCGTCCATGGTCGCGTCCGGCTGCGGCACGATCAGCTCAGACGGCTTCAGCACGTTCGCGTCGGCCGGCGTCCCCACCGCCCTGACCCGGGCGAGCAAGGCCGCCAGCGAGGACCGGAAGCCGTCCTCGTCGCCGCGCTCGACCGCGGCCTCCAGCTTCGCGTCAAGCTCGTTCAGCTCGCCGTGGGCGGAATCGGGGACTTCGAGCTGGCCCTCGCCCAGGATCCGGACAATCATTCCGGCTCACCGGCCTGGCTCGGCTCTGCGGCCGGAGCCGGGCTGGCGGCCTGCGCACCGTCGGCCGAGCTAGCGCCCGCTCCGCCCTGCCCGCCTTCGATCTGCTTCGGCGCGCTGCCCTGCGAAAGCTCAACCTTCATGCGCTCGAGCTCGGCATCGACCCCGTGGCCGGCGCCCATCCGGTCGAGCTCGGCCTGGATGTCGTCGTGCGGCCCGCTCACCATGTCGTCAAGCGCACCCGAGGCCATCAGCTCGTCGATGGCACCGGCCCGCGCCCGCATCTGCTCGGTCTTGTCCTCGGCGCGCTGAATGGCCAGGCCGACGTCGCCCATCTCCTCGGAGATGCCGGTAAAGGCCTCGTTGATCCGCGTCTGCGCCTCGGCGGCCGTGTAGGTGGCCTTGATGGTTTCCTTCCTGGTACGGAACTGCTCCACCTTGGTCTGCAGCCGCGCCGTGGCCTGGCTGAGCTTCTCTTCCTCGGCCTGCAGCGAGGCATACTGCTCGTTCAGGCCCTCTAGCTGCGACTGCAGGCCCGCCTTGCGGGTGAGCGCCTCGCGGGCCAGGTCCTCGCGCCCAGCGCTGAGCGCGTCACGAGCCTGCCTGTCCAGCCGGTCCGACTGCTGCTGCAGCTGGTTGATCTGCAGCTCCACGCGCTTGCGGGAGGTCGCGACGTCGGCTACTCCGCGCCGTACTCTCTGCAGCAGCTCCAGTTGCTGCTGATAGGAGTAATCCAGGGTCTCCCGGGGATCCTCCATCCGGTCGAGCGCCTTGTTGGCCTTGGCGCGGAAGACCATCGTGACCCGCTTCATGACGCCCATGGGCGCGACCATCCCCTCAATCCAAATTCCGCCGGGCGGGCACGTCCAGGGTCTGTGGAAGAGTGCCAGCACTGCGGCGGACAATTTGCCGCCAGATCTTGCCTCCACACTACGACGTGCCAGCACAAGCCGTCATCACAGACTGGCCGCCAGCCCGCCCAATCCGGGCACCTGAGCGTGACTTCCCGGCGTTGCCGGCGCCGGTAGGCTGTAGCCGTGTTCAAGCGACGTGCAACGCAGGCGCCGCAGTCCCCTGAAGAGGAGCTGCCGGCAGATCTGGGCAGCGAGGAAACCGACCGGGTCCGGCCCGGCGTCACCCCGAAGAAGGGCGCTCCGACCCCCAAGCGGAGCGAGGCCCAGTCCATGCGCCGCCAGCCCTACCAGGCGCCCACCGACCGCAAGACAGCCGGGCGCGACGCCAGGCAGCGCGACCGCGTCGAGCGGCAGCGCAAGGCGCAGGCCCTGCAGCGCGGCGAGGACTGGGCACTGCCCGCCAAGGACAGGGGCCCGGTACGGGCGCTCGCGCGCAACTACGTGGACGCCAGGCACGGCGTCGGCGAGTACTACATGATCTCGATCGTCATCCTGATCGTGCTGCTGGTGATCCCGTCCCAGTCCGCGAAGTTCATCTCCGAGTTCGTGGTGCTCGCGTTGCTGCTGGTGCTGGCCGGCGAGGCCTTCTGGGTCGGCAGGCGGGTCGAGCGCATCGCGCGGGAACGGTACCCGGGCCAGAGCACCCGCGGGCTGAAGATGTACGTCGCCCTGCGCGGCATCACGATGCGCCGGATGCGCGTGCCCAAGCCCGTCGTCAACCGGGGCGACAAGGTCTGACAGCCTCGACCCTGCGCCGTAGCGCCGACCGTCCGCCGGGTAAGTTGTCCCGATATGGACTACCGTCACCTCGGCCGCAGCGGCCTGAAGATCAGCGAGATCGCTTACGGAAACTGGATCACCCACGGCTCCCAGGTCGAGGAGGACGCCGCGCTTGCCTGCGTGGCCGCCGCGCTCGACGAGGGCATCACGACCTTCGACACGGCTGATGCGTACGCCGGGACCAGGGCCGAGGAAGTGCTCGGCAAGGCGCTGCACGGCGTACGCCGTGAATCGGTAGAAATATTCACGAAGGTCTTCTGGCCGACGGGGCCTGGAGTCAACGACCGTGGCCTGTCCCGCAAGCACATCATCGAGTCCGCGAACGCGTCACTCCGGCGGCTGCAGACCGACTACGTGGATCTCTACCAGGCACACCGCTACGACCACGAGACGCCGCTGGAAGAGACCCTGCGCGCCTTCGACGACCTGGTCAGGCAAGGCAAGGTGCTCTACATCGGCGTGTCGGAGTGGCGCTCGGAAGAGATCGCCGCGGCACTCAAGATCGCCGCGGAGCTCGGACTTGACCGGATCGTGTCCAACCAGCCGCAGTACAACATGATCTGGCGGGTGATCGAGTCCGAGGTCATCCCGCTGTGCGAGCAGGAGGGGATCGGCCAGGTCGTGTTCTCGCCGATCGCCCAGGGCGTGCTGACCGGTAAGTACCTGCCGGGCTCAGCACCGCCGCCAGGGTCGCGCGCCACCGACGAGAACGGCGGCTCCGGCTTCATCTCGCGGCTGCTGACCGACGACCTGCTGAGCCGCGTCCAGCGCCTGCGGCCGGTAGCCGAGCAGGCTGGGCTGACGCTGGCCCAGCTCGCGGTCGCCTGGACGCTCCAGAACCCGAACGTGGCCGCGGCGATCATCGGCGCGACCAGGCCGGAGCAGGTAACGGAGAACGTCCGGGCATCGGGCGTGCGGCTGGACGCGGCCGTGCTGGCGCAGATCGACGAGATACTTGGCGACCAGATCATCACCGACCCGGCGCTGACGAGGAGCCCGGCGGCTCGTCCCTGACGAGCCCGCCTAGTCGCCGTCGGCGTGCAGGCTCATCGGGCCGTACTCGATCCGGCCGTCTTCCAGCAGCGTGACCTGGTCGATGCCGGCCTTCAGCAGGCCCGGCCAGTTCTCGCCGAGCCAGCTCTCCGCGTCGCCCTGGCTGCTGAAGGTCTCCTTGGCCGGCTCCCGGACGATCACCACGGCGCCGTCGATGGACTCCAACTGCCAGGTCCAGGTCATTGCGCGCCTCGGTAGCTAGGATCGGGCCGTCTGGCGGCCCATCGG
>JASIGS010000141.1 GCA_030052355.1 Streptosporangiaceae bacterium
CGCTGGTCGGACTGAGCGGCCAGCCTCCGGGTGATCTCGGCAGAGGCCTCGGTGAGCAGGCTGGCCAGGGCCTGCGGCTTGGCCCTCGCGGCCTCGACGACGACGCTGAGGGCGGCCGACAGGCAGCCGAACGGGTCATAGATGGGCACGGCAACGACCGTGTCCTGCTGCGTGATGGTCCCCACCCCTACCGCGTAACCGGACTGCCTGACCTGCGCGAGCTTGCGGCGCAACTCAGCAGGGTCGGTAATGGTCAGCGGCGTGAACCGCTCGAGCGGCAGGCGCAGCGCTTCCTCCTGCACTTCCCGGTCGGCGTACGCGAACAGCACGAGGCCGGTCCCGGTGGCGTGCCAGGGCCAGCGGTCACCGGTCTTGCCGCTGGTCGGGTGCGTCGCGCAGGCGCGGATCACCTCGACGTAGACGACCTGCATGCCGTCGCGGACCCCGAGGTGCACGTTGCCGTGGGTGCGGTGATGCAGGTCGTCGAGTACAGGGAAAGCGGCCTCGCGCAGGTCAAGGCCGCGCGGGGCGAGCGCGGCGAGCTCGAGGAGGCGCAAGCCTATGGAGTAGCACCCGTTGGGGTCGCGCTCGAGGGCGCCCCAGCTCAGCAGCTCGTGCACCAGGCGGTGCGTGGTCGACAGGCTGAGGCCGGACCGGCGGGAGATCTCGCTCAGGGACAACGCCCGGCTGCGCGGCCCGAAGGCGTCAAGCACCGCTAGCAGTCGGCCGGCCGCGTTCGTGCGAGGAGCGCTCGCCTCCGCTGAGGCGTGGAGCGGTTCCGGCATCTGCACCCTCGCCTGTCGCCTTGTCGCCCGGTATTCGCCGGGCCTCCAGCCTGAGGACCGCTGCGGCACTTAATACGGCTGAAACAATGCTGGCACGCGGTCCAGGGTTCTGCAAGGAGACGGTGATTATCAGCAAAGCTCGCCGAAACCACCGCGCGAACCTTCGGTGAATTGAACGCCGAAGGCCCGGACACGGCCCGGACACGGCGCGGACACGGCTTGGACACAGGCTGGTCAACCTTTCCCCACCTGGCTCACGCGCCCGCATCTCCCTTTCGCCCGGCGGAAGCGTTGTGGACGGGCCGCTGGCGCGTCGCGGAAGCTGGGCGCGTCATCACAGAGGCAAGCTCATTGCACCGAGGTTGCACTGGCGGGGCCCCCGACGGGTAGCCCGCGGGTGCGGCCGTCTGTCCATATCGGGAGCATCGCTATAGGAGCATCGACGTGAGACCCAGGATGTTTCTCGGACGAAACGGCAGGCTGTCCGCACTGCGGCTGTCGTCTGTCGTCATCGCGACCGCCGCTGCGGTCGTTCTGGCCGGCTGCGGGTCATCGACCACCTCGACACCCACCAGCAGCACCACACCCAAGGAGGGCGGCTCGCTGACCGTCCTCGAGGGGAACACCTTCGCTGGCTCCTGGCCCGGCCTCGACCCTGCGACAGACACCGACGGTGCCGCGAACATGAGCTACATGGACGCGATCTACGGCGAGCTGTTCGAGCTCACCACCGGCGGCCATGAAACGGGTGACCTTGCCACCGGCTACTCGTTTACCAATGGCGGCAAGACCGTCAACATCACGCTTCGCCAGGGAGTCAAGTTCTCCGACGGTACGCCGTTCAACGCGGCGGCAGTTGTCTACAACTGGACCCGCGATCTGGCGTCTACCTGCACGTGCAAGCCGACTTTCGCGCAGACGAAACCGCCGGTAATCAAGGAGACGGGCCCCTACAGCGTTTCGCTGACGCTGACTTATGTCGACGCACCGTTTATCAACGCGCTGCAGGGCGATGTCTTTAACTGGATCGCGTCACCGACCGCGATCCAGAAGATGGGCGAGAAGGCATTCGCGCTGAAGCCGGTAGGAGCCGGCCCGTTCACGGTGGTGACGGATACCCCGGACTCGCTGCTCGTGCTGAAGAAGAACCCGAACTACTGGCAGCACGCACAGGGCCTGCCCTACCTGAGCTCGCTCACCTTCAAGCCGGTGAGCAGCGACCAGGACGCCCTGACCGCCATGGAGTCGGGCGCCGGCCAGGCCTACGAGGGCATGTCGACACCGCAGTTGGTCAGCGCGTTCAAGGCGAAGTTCCAGACGACAGCGGAGCCGTCGACGTCGCCGTACGACCTGCAGCTCAATACCTTCGCCAAGCCGTTCAGCAACTTCAAGGCGCGTGAGGCGATCTACTACGCCACGAACACGCCGTTGCTGGACAGCAGCTTGTTCAACGACACCTACCCGGTCGGTCAGTCGTTCACTGCCCCGGCAGGGTTGTTCTACGAGCAGAAGGTGCCTGGCTACCTCACCTACAACCTGGCCAAGGCCAAGGCGCTGGTGAAGTCGATCGGCGGGCTGAGCATAACTCTCGGCACGCTGAACACCCCGGTCGCTAACGAGGTGGACCAGGCGCTGCGCACCATGTGGGAACAGGCCGGGATCAAGGTCACTCTCGCTAGCTGGGACCTGACCGGGCTGATCGCGCAGTTCACGGGCGGCAAGTGGCAGTCGATGCTGCAGACGGCTGGCGCTTATGACCCGGGCACCGGCGTCGGCGTCTGCTTCCGGTTCTGCTCCACGTCGCCGTTCACCGGCGTGAAGAACACCGCGCTGAACGACCTGCTGCTCGGCGCGGCCGGCACGACGGACAACGCTACCCGGGGCAAGCTCTACGACGAGGCGGCCGCTCTGATCGCCAAGAATGCCTGGGGACCGTTCCTGTTCCCGATCGCCGGCTACAACATCGCCGCCCACGGCGTCGGCGGGCCTGGGCTGACCACGCCGCTGCCCGTCACCGACGTCAACCCGGAGATCCTCTGGCAGTACGTCTACAACAACGGATGAGGTACCACAGCGCATGAGGCTGAGGTTTGCCGCCTAAATGAACACCTCGGTACCAGTTCAGCCGGGTCGCTGGTCAGGCAGCGCGCTTGCGCGCCGCCTGGCCAGCTCTCCGGCCCTGCGGGTGAGCGCCCGCCGGCTGCTGTCCGCCATCCCAGTCCTGTGGGGCGTCACGTTCCTGACGTTCCTCGTACTCAACGCCCTGCCCGGTGACGCCGCCGAGGCGCTGCTCGGCATCAATGCCACGCCCGCCGAGCTCCGCGCGTTCTCCATCAAGCTGCACCTGAACGAGCCGCTGTGGACCAGATACGGGCACTGGCTCGGCGGGGTGGTGACCGGTAACCTCGGCACCTCGCTGGCGAGCCCCCAGTCCGTGTCGTCGATCCTCGGCGAGCGGCTGCCGGTGACGCTCGAGCTCGTCGTCTACGCGCTGATCATTACCTTCGTCGTCTCGGTTCCGCTGGCCATACTGTGCGCCCGCTGGCCACGGGGCATCATCGACCGGCTGTCGCTTGTACTGTCCATGGGCAGCATCTCGATCGCCCCTTACGTGCTCGCCCTGCTGCTCATCATCCTGTTCTCCGTCAAGCTCAACGGGTTCTTCCCGGCGCTCTACTCGCCCAGCTCGACGATCACCGGGAACTTGTACAACTTCACCCTGCCGAGCATCGTCCTCGCGGTGCCGCTGATCGGTTTCTACACCAGGTTCCTGCGCGCCGACCTGCTCGAGCAGATGCAGTCAGAGGACTACGTCGTGACCGCCAGGGCCAAGGGCGTCAGCGAAACCCGAATCCTCGTCCGGCACGCGCTGCGCAACTCGTTCATCGGGTTGCTGACCGTCATCGGCCTGAACCTCGCCACGCTGATCGGGGCGACTGTCATCATCGAGGAGATCTTCTCGCTGCCCGGTATCGGGTACGAGCTGCTGCAGGCGATCAGCAGCCGGAACGTCCCGGTGGTCGAGGGCATCGTGCTCGTCTTCGGGATCGCCGTGGTCCTCGCCAACCTGCTCACCGACCTGCTCTACGGTGTGCTCGACCCAAGGATCCGTCATGTCCGTTCCCGCAGCTGACCTGATCACCTCCACGCCAGCACCCGAGACGGCGGGCTCGTTGGTGTTCGGGACCGGGGGTCGGGCCCGCGGGTGGCTGCGCACCCTCGAGATCGCCGTTCCCGGCACGATTCTGGTCGTGCTGCTGTTCTTCTGCTTCATCTGGCCGCTGGTGTACCACATGCCCAGCCCCACGAACGGGAACCTGCTCGAGGTCAACAAGCCGCTCTGGTCACCGGGTCACATCCTCGGCACCGACTCTGTCGGCGACGACGTGATGTCCAGGATCCTGTACGGCGGCCGAGTGTCGTTCGAGGTCGCGGCCGCGGTCCAGGCCATCGGGTTCCTGATCGGCGGGCTGCTCGGCATGGTCGCTGCCTACGCCGGCGGCTGGACCGAGTCGGTCCTGATGCGGATACTCGACGTGTTCATCGCCTTCCCTTCGCTGGTGCTGGTGCTGGCGATCGTCGACAGCCTGGGCCAGAGCGAGAGGAACGTCATCTGGGCACTATCGGCGTTCAGCATCCCGGCGTTTGCGCGCGTGGCCAGGGCGGCCACGCTGAGGCTGCGCGACCAGCCGTTTATCGTCGCAGCGCGGTTGTCAGGCACCAAGGCGTGGCGGATCCTGTTCCGGCACCTGCTGCCGAATATCGCGCCGCAGCTGCTGACCTTCACCCTGCTCGGGGCCAGCCTGACCATCATCCTGGAGGGCGCGCTCGACTTCCTCGGTTATGGCATCCCGGAGCCGACCGCGACCTGGGGCAACATGATCGCGACCGGGGAGTCGTTCATCTCCGTCTACCCGCAGTTTGTCATCGTGCCGAGCATCTTCCTGCTGGTGACGAGCATCTCTCTCAACATGATGGGCGACGGCCTGCGGGCCCGGTGGGGGGTCCGGTGATCGGCCGGCCGGTGAGCGAGCGCAGCCAGCTGGCAGCCGCCACGACGTCCGCGGCGGCAGACGCCTCGGGTGCGCCGGCTGTCGAGATGACGCCGGGACCGGTCCTGCAGGTGGAAGACCTGCAGGTCACGTTCCGCGCCCGGCTGGGGACCGTGTACGCCGTGCAGGGTGTCAGCTTCGCGGTGGAGGCGGGCAGGACCCTCGCGATCATCGGCGAGTCGGGATCGGGCAAGACAGTGAGCGCGCAGGCAATCATGGGCTTGCTGCCGCGGACCGCCGACGTCTCCGGCTCGATCCGGTTCAAGGGCGAGCAGGTACTCGGCCGCAGTGAGCACGACCTGCGCGACTACCGGGGCCGCAGCGTGGCGATGGTGTTTCAGAACCCGGAGCGGTCGCTGAACCCGACGATGCGGGTCGGCACGCAGATCGCCGAGGCGATCAGGACCCACCTCCCGATGGATCGCAAGCAGGCGCACGAGCGCACGATCGAGCTGCTGAAGATGGTGCGGATCCCGGTGCCGGAGCGGCGATTCTTCGAGTACCCGCACCAGCTCTCCGGTGGCATGCGGCAGCGCGTCGTCATCGCGATCGCGCTGGCCTGCGGACCCGATGTGCTCATCGCCGACGAGGCCACGACGGCACTGGACGTGACGACCCAGGCGCAGATCATGGACCTGCTGCTTGACCTCCAGCAGCAGACCGGCACCGCACTGGTGATGATCAGCCACGACCTCGGGCTGGCCGCGAGCTACGCCGAGGACGTCGTGGTGATGTACGCGGGCAAGATCGTCGAACGCGCGTCGGCGAAGGACCTTTTCGCCAGCGTCCGCATGCCGTACACCCAGGCGCTGCTCGAGGCGATCCCGCGGATCGAGCTCGAGCCCCACGTGCTGCTGCCGGTGGTCGGCGGACGCCCGCCCGACATGTCCGTGATCCAAGCCGGCTGCCCGTTCGCACCCCGCTGCCCGGACGTGCAGCAGGACTGCCGCGAGCAGGCTCCGCCACTGCGCGAGCACGAGGCGGGCCGGTGGTTTGCGTGCTGGCATCCGTGCGGGAAAGGGGTTTGAAGGTGACGGCAGCTGCCAGCCGCGGAGACAACTCCCCGCAGCCCCTCGCCAGCGGCCAGCCGGAGGCGGTACAGCCCGACGGCGACATCCTGCTCAGGGTGCGCAACCTCGTCCAGGAGTTCGTGGTACGCGACTACGGCGGTGCAAAGGGCGGCGTGCTGCAGGCGGTCTCCGGCGTCTCCTTCGACCTTCACGCCGGTGAGACGCTGGGCATCGTGGGCGAGACGGGATCGGGCAAGTCGACGCTCGCCCGGTCGGTGATCCAGGCCCCGCGTCCGAAGAGCGGTCAGGTGATCTTCGAGGGCACTGACCTGGTCCGCCTGCCGCACCGCGCCATGAAGGCGGTCCGGCGCAACATGCAGATGGTCTTCCAGGACCCGTTTACGTCACTGGACCCGCGGTGGACCGTGTCCGCGATCGTCGAGGAGCCGCTGATCGCCTACGGCGTCGGAAGCCGCCAGCAGCGCAGCGACCGGGTGGAGTCACTGCTCGACCTCGTGGGGATCGACCCGGCCCGGTACGGCCGGCGGCACCCGCACGAGCTGTCCGGCGGGCAGTGCCAGCGGGTCGCGGTCGCCCGGGCGCTCGCCCTCGAGCCCAAGCTGCTCCTCTGCGACGAGCCGGTGTCGTCGCTTGACGTGCTGGTGCAGGCGCAGGTCCTGAACCTGTTCGAGAAGCTGCGCGAGGAACTCGGCCTGTCCTACCTGTTCATCGCCCATGACCTGGCCCTGGTGAAGCAGGTCAGCGATCGCGTCGCGGTGATGTACCTCGGCAGGTTGTGCGAGGTCGGGCCGGTCCGTGACCTGTACAGTGAGCCACTGCATCCCTACACGCTCGCCCTGCTGACCTCCATTCCGAGTCCAGACCCGGCGGTGGGACGGCGAGACACCGCCAGCGTGATCAGCGGGGAGCTGCCGTCGCCGCTCGATCCCCCGAGCGGCTGCCGGTTCAGGACCCGCTGCCCGCGCGCGGAGCAGCGGTGCGCTATGGAGGTGCCGGAACTTCGCGAGATGGGCGACGGCCGCCTGGTAGCTTGCCACTTCCCGTTGTCGGGCCGCTGGCAGGAGAGTGCCGAGAGGCAGGAGCCGGACGCCGCTGCCGGCCACGCGGTGGCCGGCTTGATGACGTCCGACGGCGCCGTGGCCTCGACCGCCCAGGCCGACGGCTTCGGATAGCGGCGAGGCCCTTGCCGGGCCGGCACCGGCCAGTTCGGTGCGGACCAGAGGGTGTATTGTCGGCAATCCTGTGAACAATCTGTGATGAGGAGATGGTCCGGATGAGCAACGAGCCGTCGGCCAAGCGGGCGCCGTTCCGCGCCGACCACGTCGGCAGCCTGCTCCGGCCGCCGGAGCTGCTGCGCGCCAGGGACGACTTCGCGTCCGGCCGGATCGGCGCCGAGGACCTGCGCGGCATCGAGGACGACGCGATCCGCGAGGTCGTGCGCAAGCAGGAGGAGGTCGGGCTGTCGGACGCGACGGACGGTGAGCTCCGCCGCGAGTCATGGCACATGGACTTCATCTACCAGCTCGGCGGCATCCAGAAGGTGCAGGACGACACGATCCGGGTGGAGTTCCACAACCAGCAGAAGAGCTTCGAGTGGGCACCCCCGTCGGCCCACGTGGTCGCGCCGATCAGCCTCGAGCACACGATCTTCGAAAACGCGTTCACATTCCTGCGGGACACGGTCACGACGGCAATGCCGAAGCTCACCATCCCGTCC
Organism: Streptosporangiaceae bacterium; assembly: GCA_030052355.1. The sequence continues at coordinate 7,586 of JASIGS010000141.1, forward strand.
CTGAGCATGGTGCACTACCGGGGCGGCCGGTCGGCCATCGACAGGTCCGTGTATCCCGACCTCGACGGGTTCTGGACGGACCTGGTGGCGGCGTACGCGGAGGAGGTGCGCAGGCTGTACGACCTTGGCTGCCGCTACCTGCAGTTCGACGACACGAGCCTCGCCTACATGAACGACCCGGAACAGCGCAAGCACGTCGCGGACATCGGCGGTGACCCCGAGCACCAGCACGAGCGCTACATCGAGAACATCAACAAGGCACTGGCGGGGCGGCCTGCGGATCTCGCCGTGACCACGCACATGTGCCGCGGCAACAACCAGTCGATGTGGGCCGCCGAGGGCGGGTACGAGTTCGTGGCGGACGCGCTCTTCAACAACCTCGACGTCGACGGGTTCTTCTGCGAGTGGGACGACGAGCGCTCCGGCGGGTTCGAACCGCTGCGGTTCGTGCCCAAGGGCAAGAAGGTCGTCCTCGGCCTGGTCACCAGCAAGCGCGGCGAGCTGGAGAGCAAGGACTTCCTCAAGCGGCGGATCGAGGACGCCACCAAGTTCATCGACATCGACCAGCTGTGCCTGTCACCGCAGTGCGGGTTCTCCTCGACGAAGGAGGGGAACGACCTGACCCCGCAGCAGCAGTGGGACAAGCTCGCTCTCATCGTCGAGACGGCGCAAGAGGTCTGGGGAGACTCCTGAGGTTCTAGTACCGTTCCTCAGGAAAGCCGATCAGCGAGCGAGGAGGCGCGCAGATGGTCGCCGACGCCAAGCTCGCCGTCGTGGAGGCGGTCAGGACGGCGATCGTCCAGGGCGAGTACGCGCCACGGCAGCGCCTGATCGAGACCGACCTGTGCGAGCGCTTCGGGACCTCGCGGTTCGTGGCGCGCGCCGCGCTGCAGGAACTGTCGGCACGCGGCCTCGTCGAGTTCCAGCGGAACAAGGGCGCGCGCGTCCGGGACGTGACGCTGACCGAAGCCATCGAGATCACCGAAGTCCGCATGCTGCTCGAGGGCCTGGTGGCCGCCCGCGCCGCTGAGCGCGCCACGGGGGCCGATGCGGCCAGGCTGCGCGGAATAGTCACGGACATGCGGACCGCCATCAACCGGTCGGAGCTGGTGCGATACGGCGACCTGAACGCGCGGCTGCACGCCGCCATCAGGGACGTCGCAGCGCACGCCACCTGCGACCGAGTGCTCCGTCAGTTGCGGGACCAGACGGTGCGGCACCAGTTCTCGCTGGCGCTGATGCCGGGCCGTCCCTGGGTCTCGCTGCCCGAGCACGAGGCCATCGTGGACGCGGTGACGGCGCGGGATCCGGAAGCGGCCGACCTTGCCATGCGCGCCCATCTCCGCAGCGTGACCGAGGCACTGCGGATGCTGCAGGCCCAGCAAGCGCAGCCCGTGGTGAGCGCGCGCGCCGGGGACATGGCACCGCCCGGGCAGGGAATGCCCGCGGCGGCGACGCGATGACGAGCCCTGGGCGTCGCGTTGTCGCCGTGCTCGGCCTCGGCGAAGCGGGCTCGCTGATCGCCGCGGACCTGCGTGCCGCCGGGGCGGTGGTGCGGGGCTTCGACCCGGTCGTCCCGGCCGGCGACGGGATCATCGAGTGCGGCAGTGACGCGGACGCAAGCCGTGGTGCTGACGTGGTCGTGGCACTGACCTGCGCGCACGAGGCGGAGCAGGCGCTGGCAGCCGCGCTGCCCTGCGTCGGTCGTGACGCGGTCTACGCGGACCTGAACACGGCGTCGGCCGGCCTGAAGGAACGGCTCGCCGCGACGGCGGCCGGTGCCGGTGTCGCCTTCGCGGACGTGGCGCTCATGTCGCCGGTGCCGGGCAGCGGGCTGCGTACGCCGATGCTGGCCTGCGGGCCGGCCGCGGCCGACTTCGCCCGTGCCTTCGGCGAGCTTGGCGCCAGCGTCGAGGTGCTGCCTGGCCCGCCGGGCGTGGCAGCCGCGCGCAAGCTCGTGCGCAGCGTGTTCTTCAAGGGCCTGGCGGCCGCCGTCACCGAGTCGCTGCGGGCGGCGGAGGCGGCGGGCTGCGAGGAATGGATACGGGAGAACATGAGGCAGGAGCTGGAGAATGCGTCCGGTGCCACCGTCGAGCGGCTCGAGCACGGGAGCGTGACACACGCGCGGCGGCGGGCCGACGAGATGGCCGCCGCGGCGGAGCTGCTGACCGAACTGGGCGTGCCGCCCCGGATCGCGCGTGCCAGCGAAGAGTGGCTACGGCAGCTCCTCGCGGAGAACCAGACTGCCGACGGCGGTCTGTAGAAACCGCCGCTTCGCCCCAGCGTGTTTCGGTGTCCACGGACGTGTGGCGGACGGGACTCGTGCCCGATTGTTGTAACAGTACAATGATTGTGATATAACAATTGTTGTGACGGCGGTGACATCTCTTCCTCGTTCGGATCCTGGCGCACGGCATCGCTCCGCGGTGCTGTTCACCTGCTGCCTGAGCGTGTTCATGGCCGGCCTCGACACCACGATCGTCAATGTCGCCTTGCCGTCGATCCAGAGGGCACTGCACGCGTCGGTGAGCGGCCTGCAGTGGACGATCGACGCCTATACGCTCGTTATCGCGTGCCTGCTGCTGCTGTCGGGCTCGCTCGCGGACCGCTTCGGCCGCCGCCGCGTCTTCCAGACCGGGCTGGCGCTGTTCTCGGCGGGGTCGCTGGCCTGCAGCCTGGCGCCGTCGCTGGGCTGGCTGGTCGCCTTCCGCGGGCTGCAGGCCGTCGGCGGGTCGATGCTCAACCCGGTGGCGATGTCGATCATCGCTGGCACGTTCACCGACCGCGCCGGGCGCGCGAAGGCGATCGGCCTGTGGGGATCGGTAGCCGGGCTCAGCCTCGCCAGCGGCCCGGTGCTCGGCGGCCTGCTGGTCAGCGGGATCGGGTGGCGCTCGATCTTCTGGATCAACGTCCCTGTCGGCCTGGCCGCGATCGCGCTCACGCAGCGGTTCGTGCCGGAGTCGCGGGCCGGGCATCCCCGGCGGCTTGACCTTCCCGGCCAGGTGACGGTCATCGTCTTGCTGGGCTGCCTGACCGCCGGAATCATCGAGGGGCCGCGGACCGGGTGGGGCTCTGCGCCGATTACCGCGCTGTTCGCGGTGGCCGTGCTCGCGGCGGTCGCGCTGGTCCTGATCGAGCCCCGGCGGCGTGAGCCGCTGGTCGACATGCGGTACTTCCGCAGCGCGCCGTTCTCGGGCGCGGCGCTGATCGGGGTGGCCGCGCTCGCGACCCTGGGTGGCTTCCTGTTCCTCAACACGCTGTACCTGCAGGACGTCCGCGGTTACAGCGCACTGCACGCCGGCCTGCTGACGGTCCCGATGGCCGTGATGCTCGGAGCGCTCTCCGTTGTCTCGGGCCGGCTGGTGGCCAGCCGCGGGCCGAGGTTCTCGCTGGTCGCGTCCGGCGGGCTGATCGCCGTCGGCGCGGTTCTGCTGGCCGGCCTGACCGCGCATACGCCGGTGTGGTACCTGATCGTCGCCTACGTCGTCTACGGCGCGGGGGCGGGCCTGGTCAGCGCCCCGATCACCAATACCGCGCTGTCGGGCATGCCCAGGGACCAGGCCGGCGTCGCGGGAGCGATCGCCTCCACCTGCCGGCAGACCGGCGCGGCCGTCGGGGTCGCGGTCACCGGCGCGATCATCGCCTCTAGCTCGGCCGGCTTCGTGCACGCCAGCCACGCGGCGTGGGCGGTAGTCGCCGGCTGCGGGGTCATGGTCATCGCGGGTGGCATCGTCTCGACCGGACGCTGGGCGCTGGTCACCGCCGAGCGAAACGGCGCGCGCCTGGCCGCTGGCACGGGTCCCGCCCCCGTGGGGGCCCGGTGACTGCCCCGCCGCCGGGCACCGCATCCCGGGTGTGGACCGCCCTGCACGACTACGTCACCGGGCAGGACCGCCGGCGTGCCCTCCGCGCTGCGCTCGACCTCGGGCCCGGCAAGGCCGAGGTGCTGATCAAGCTCGCCGACGGCCCGATGACCCTGCGGGAAATCGCACTCGCCGTTGACGTCGACCCCCCAGCCGCGACCGTCGGCGTGAACCAGCTCGAAGCGCGCGGCCTGGTCCACCGCACCGCCCACCCCGACGACAACCGCCGCAAGCTCGTGCACCTGACTGACGCCGGGCACGACGCGGCTCGCCGCGCCCAGGCAATCCTCGCCGAGCCGCCCGCCGAACTGGCCAGCCTGGACTCCGAGGACCTATCCCGGCTCGA
>JASIGS010000142.1 GCA_030052355.1 Streptosporangiaceae bacterium
CCACGATGTCGGCCACGAGCTTGTGCCTGACCACGTCGTGGCTGGTCAGCCGCGAGAAGTAGACATCATCGACGCCCTCGAGTATGTCCTGCACCTGCCGCAGGCCGGACAGCTGCCCGCTCGGCAGGTCGATCTGGGTGACGTCGCCGGTCACCACTATCTTCGACCCGAAGCCCAGCCTGGTAAGGAACATCTTCATCTGCTCGGGTGAGGTGTTCTGAGCCTCATCCAGGATGATGAAGGAGTCATTAAGGGTGCGGCCGCGCATATACGCGAGCGGGGCTATCTCGATCGTTCCGGCGGTCAGCAGCCTCGGGATCGACTCCGGGTCCACCATGTCGTGCAGCGCGTCATAGAGCGGGCGCAGGTACGGGTCGATCTTCTCGTACAAGGTGCCGGGCAGGAAGCCGAGGCGCTCCCCTGCCTCCACCGCCGGCCTGGTCAGGATGATCCTGTTGACTTCCTTGGCCTGCAGCGCCTTGACCGCCTTCGCCATCGCGAGGTAGGTCTTGCCGGTGCCGGCCGGGCCGATGGAGAACACCACCGTGTGCACGTCGATGGCATCGACGTACCGCTTCTGGTTCAGCGTCTTGGGCCTGATCGTCCGGCCGCGGTTCGACAGTATGTCGAGGTTGAGCACCTCGGCCGGCCTGGCTCCGGTCTTGCGCCGGAGCATCGAGACACTGTGCTCGATGGAGTCGGCGCTGAGGTCTGCCCCGCTCGCGACCAGCTGGATCAGCTCGTCGAACAGCCGGGACGCGACCCGGACCTCGGCCTCGGGCCCGGTGACGGTGATCTCGTTGCCGCGGACGTGAAAGTCGGCGTCGACCGCGCGCTCGATCACGGTGAGGAGCTCGTCCCCCGAGCCGAGCAGGCTGACCATGGAATGGTCATCCGGAATGACGATCTTGACCTGAGCGCCGCCGGCACCATTCTGGTCGGTGCGCCGCTCATCCCGGCCATTGCCGGCACGGCTGTTGCCAGCACTGCCGCCGCTGGCGTCGGCCGATTGCACGCTCCTGCGCGAATCGCCCACATTATTGGTCAATGACTCGTCCCTGCCCCGGCGCTCGTCTCGCCCGGTGTACTTCGCCATGCTATCCGAGCGCCGCTCTCAGCCCGGCGGCCAAGTCATCGGGCGGCCGCCGAGGACGTGAGCGTGCACGTGCGCGACGGTCTGGCCACCGTGCGGCCCGGTGTTGAAGACGACCCGGTACCCGTTGCCGGCTATCCCCTCGCCGACCGCCACCTCGTGGGCGTGCTCGACCACGTCGGCGAGCAGGCCATCGCCGGCACCCTGCAGCTCGGCCAAGTCGGCCAGGTGGGAGCGCGGGACCACGAGCACGTGAACGGGGGCTTGCGGGTTTATGTCACGGAACGCCACAGTCCGCGGTCGCTCGGAGACGATCGTGGCTGGCACCTCGCCGGCTGCAATACCGCAAAACAAACAATCGGGCACGTCAAAGATCTTATCGTGTGGGCGGCCGGCGGCGCTTCTGACATATATCGTTGCACTTGCTGCGAACCCCACGCTGCACCACCGCTCGGTGCAACGGCCCCCGCCAGACTGTTGGCCATCCGTCGCCCAAGGGGTTGAGTCCTGCCACGGGTGAGGAGCGCAAGGCAGAGAACTGCGTGGGGGGGATACCAAAGTGAGGTTCAAGGCACCGCCTGATACGGGGAGTCGTATCAACGTGACACGGCGTCCTGGGGACCGCTCATGAGCAAGCGCTCAGGAAGCCGATCATGACGCCCGGTGAACCTCCGGAGTACGCAGAGCGTCAAACTCACGTGGCCGAAACCCTTGTGGCGGAAATAGCCCTGGGTTCCGATCCGGTCCTGTCGGAGGCCGAGCAGGCGGTGACGGAGCTCTTTCACGCTCACTACCGCTCCCTGGTCCGCCTTGCGATGCTGCTGGTGCGTGACGTCGGAACCGCGGAGGAAGTCGTGCAGGAGTCGTTCGTCTCCATGCATGACGGCTGGCGACGCCTGCGCGACAGCGACAAGGCGCTGTCCTACCTGCGGCAGTCAGTGGTGAACAAGTCACGTTCCGTGCTCAGGCACCGGGTGGTCGTCGACAGGAACGCGCCTAAGCCCCCGCCGGACATGCCGAGCGCCGAGCACGGGGCCTTCGCCCTGCTGGACCGGTCAGCCGTCATTGACGCTCTGCGCAGGCTTCCGGCCAGGCAGCGGGAAGCCCTCGTGCTGCGTTTCTACGCCGACATGTCGGAGGCTCAGATAGCGGACGCCATGCAGATCAGCCGCGGCGCGGTGAAGAGCCACACGGCGCGGGCCATAGCCGCGCTGCGCACTCTGCTGGAGCCGCAGGCATGACCATGCCAAGCAATCGCGACCTGGAGAGGCTGCTGAGGGCGGCCCTCCAGGCGGAGGTCGGCTCGCTCGAGCCGGCCCCGGGAGGCCTCGAGCGCATCAACTCGAGGCTGCGCAGGCCGCTCCCGCTGCCGGCCGCCTGGCTCGCCCAGGCCTGGAGTTACCTCGCGATGCGGGTCCCCCAGGAAGCCGAGGCGCTCGCCGGCTTGCTCAAGGTCGCCTGGCGGCACACCCTGTCGGGCTACCGGACCGTCGAGCGGTTCGTGCCGGGCCCGGCGAACCGGCACGGCCGCCCGAGCCGGCTGGGCTTCCTGCGGCCGGTCACCGTCATGGTCTTCGCCATCGCCGTGCTGGCGGCGGGCGTGTACGCCGGGTTCGACGTATCCCAGGGATTCTCGCCCAGTTCCGGAAACGGCGGGGTCAGCAGCACGGGGGTGGGCGGCCACCCCCACAACGGCTCACAGCCAGCAACCGAGGGGAACGGCACGCAGAGCAACGGTGTCGTAGGCAACAGCAGCAGCACCAGTGGCGGCAGCCCTACGCCGACGTCCTCAGCCTGCACGAAGAAGAAGTCCGGCACGAAGTCCAAGTCCTCAACCTGCAAGTCGTCCAGCTCATCTGCCCCGGCGCCTTCGTCGCAGCCCTCCGTGGGCGGTGCGCTCTCGAGCTCGCCCAGCACGACCACGACCCCCCCGTCGTCGTCGTCGCCAGCCTCGCCGACCCCCACCAGCAGCAGCCCGTCACCGACCCCGTCGGTCAGTTCCTCGTCGACCCCCGACGGCTCCAGCACGAGCACGACCGGGTCGTAGGCCTCAGGCCCACCGGCTGGTGCGGGCGAGCACGACCCCGGCCGCGACCGCGCCCGCCGTCGAGGCGCGCAGCACCGTCGGCCCCAGACTCGCGCCGACGGCGCCCGCCTGGCTCAGGACCTCCTGCTCGGCCGCGGTTATCCCGCCCTCAGGCCCGACGACGAGCACGATCTCGCCCGATCCCGGAATCGCCAGCTCCGCCAGCGGCGTGGCCGCGTCCGGGTCGAGCACGACAGCGAGCGCCGCGGCCCTGACCCGCGCGGCGACCTGCGCCAGCGTGGCCGGCTCGGTGACTTCAGGGAACCACGCTCGTCTCGACTGCTTGGCTGCCTGCACTGCGGTCGACCGCCATCTGGCCAGGGCCTTCGCCGTCCGGTCCGCGCGCCACTGCACGACGCACCGCTCGGCAGCCCAAGGCAGCACCACGTCGGCACCGACCTCGGTCAGCAGGTCGACCGCCTGCTCGGCGCGTTCCCCCTTCGGGATGGCCTGGACGACAGCCAGCGACGGCTCGGGCCTCGGTACCGAGCGCCGGCGCGTCACGGCGAGTTCCAGTCTGCCCGGCCCAGCCGCGGTCACCACGCACTCGGCCACGGACCCCGCGCCGTCGGTGACGTCGGCACGCTCGCCGGCCGTCAGCCTGCGCACGGTGCTGGCATGCCTGCCCTCGCTGCCGGCCAGCACTATGTGGTCGCCAGCCAGGTCGGCGGCGTCCGCGAGAAAGACCGGCGGCCGAGCCTGGTTGGCGACCAAACAGGCTCAGCGCCCGTTGAACGCGTCGCGCAGCCTGGAGAAGAAGCCCTGCTGGCCGGGGGCGAACTTGCCGGGCGGCGCCTCTTCGCCGCGCAGCTTGGCCAGCTGGCGGAGCAGCTCCTCCTGCTCGGCATCGAGCTTGGAAGGCGTCTCCACGGTGACGTGAATGATCAGGTCGCCGCGCCCCGAGGTGTTGAGCCGGCCCGTTCCCTGGCCGTACAGCGGGATGGCCTGACCGGACTGCGTGCCGGGGCGGATGTCGAGCGAGGCCGGTCCGTCCAGCGTCTGGACCTGCAGGCTCGCGCCGAGGGCCGCAGCGACCATCGGGATCGTGACCGTGCAGTGCAGGTCGTCCCCCTGCCGCTCGAAGATGGGGTGCGGCCGCTGCACGATCTCCAGGAACAGGTCACCGGGCGGTCCGCCGCCGGGCCCGGTCTCACCCTCGCCGGCCAGCTGGATGTGGGTACCGTCCTCGACGCCTGCCGGGATGCGCACCTTGATCGTCCGCCGCGTCCGCACCCGGCCGTCCCCGTCGCACTCCGGGCACGGCTTGCGGATCACGGTGCCGAAGCCGCCGCAGCCTGGGCACGGCCTGGAAGTCATCATCTGGCCGATGAACGACCGGGTGACCTGGCTCACCTCACCACGGCCGTTGCAGACTTCGCAGGTGACCGGGTGCGTGCCGGGCGCGGTCCCCTCGCCCGAGCAGGTGGGGCAGACCACCGCGGTGTCCACGGTCAGGTCCTGGGTCGTGCCGAACGCGCACTCCGACAGGTCCAGGTCGACGCGGATGGTGGCGTTCCTGCCCCGCCTGGCCCGGCTTCGCGGGCCGCGCGGAGCCGCGCCGCCGAAGAACGCGTCCATCAGGTCGCTGAACGGGAATCCGGCTGCGCCGAACCCGCCGGCCCCGGCGGTCGCGCCGCGCGCGTACGGGTCGGCGCCGAGGTCGTACATCTGGCGCTTCTCTGGGTCGGAGAGCACCTCGTAAGCCTGGGTGACCTCCTTGAACCGCTCCTGCAGCGCCGGGTCGGGGTTCACGTCCGGGTGCAGTTCGCGGGCCAGCCGCCGGTAAGCCCTCTTGATCTCCTCGGCGTCCGCGTCGCGGCGGACGCCGAGGATCCCGTAGTAGTCGTTCGCCACCGGCATTCCTATGACTCCGCCAAGATCTGGCCTACGTACCGTGCCACCGCCCGCACTGCTCCCATCGCCGTCGGGTAGTCCATCCGCGTCGGGCCAAGCACCCCGAGCCTGGCCAGAACCTGATCGCCTGCACCGTAGCCCGTGGTCACCAGGGACGTGCTCCGCAGGCCCTTGACATCATTCTCGGACCCGATGCGCACCGTCACCGCTGAAAGATCGGCCGACTCGCCGAGCAGCCGCATAAGGACCACCTGTTCTTCCAACGCCTCAAGGACTTCCCGCAATCCCCGGGAAAAGTCACCCTGAGTGAGGTTCGACGCACCGCCGACCACGACGCGCTCGTCGTGCCTCTCGACCAGAGTCTCCACGATCACGGAGAAGATTGCTGCCGCGTTGGCTCGTTCGTGCGGCCTGACCTGCGCCGGCAGGTCCGCGATCGCCGCGGCCACGTCGGCGAGCTTGCGGCCGTCCAGGCTGGCGTTCAGCACGCCGCGCAGCCGGGCCACAGCCTCTTCCCCGGTCTCGGCGGGCATCTCGACCGTGCGCTGCTCGACCCTGCCGGTGTCGGTGATCAGGACGAGCAGCAGCCGCCGCTCGGACAGCGTGACCAGTTCCACGTGCCGCACCGACGAGCGGGTCAGCGACGGGTACTGAACCACCGCGACCTGCCTGGTGAGCTGCGCCAGCAGGCGGACCGTCCGCATCACAACGTCGTCCAGGTCGTAAGCGCCAGCCAGGAACGTCTCGATGGCCCGCCGCTCCGCTGCCGACAGCGGCTTCACGCCGGACAGCTTGTCGACAAAGAGGCGATAGCCCTGCTCGGTGGGCACGCGGCCGGCGCTCGTGTGGGGCTGGACGATGTAGCCCTGCTCCTCGAGCACCGCCATGTCGTTGCGGATGGTTGCCGGCGAAACGTCCAGGTTGTGCCGGTCCACCAGGGACTTCGAGCCGACCGGCTCGTTCGTGGAGACGTAGTCCTCCACGATGGCGCGCAGAACAGCCAGTTTCCTGTCGTCTAGCACGCGTTCACCTCCCTGGCACTCTCTAGTCCTGAGTGCCAAGTCTATTGCCGAAACGCAGTACCAGGACAGACCAACATGATCAGCCGGCCGGCCTAGCCAAGACCGGCAAAATGCCCGCCATTGCGGAGATCATGCGGAGGCGCTGACAGCAGCCCGTGCCCGTGAGAGAAAACGCCTAGATTATCTATCGGTAAACACACATAACTCCGGGCACTGGTGGCAACTACCCGGCGGCGGCTTCGTTCAGAACTTCACGAGAAGCGGCGTCGTCCTGCCGGTGCTGGCGAGACGGCTCTCCCAGTCCTGGCCGGCCAGGTTCGCCGCGGCCAGGGACGCCTGCTCGTCTCCATACATTTGCCTGGCCTGGACGGTAGCGGCCAGCAGCGCCGCGCCGAATTCGATCGTTCTCCTGCCGGGCAGGGCGAACGCCTTGTGGTTCCAGTTCTCGTCCGCAACAAGCGGGTCAGTGACCACGATCCCGGAATCGGGGGTGGAGAGCCCCGCTACCTTGCTGTTCCCGGTGAACTCTGCCGCGTCAGTGGCCAGGTCGAACAGGAACGCATACGTGCCATGGAATGGCGATAGCCGGTGATTTCCGTTTCTGGCCATGAGCACGCGGTTCCTTGAGCCGCTCCCGAACACCGTGCCCCGCAGGAAACGGTCAGTCAGCAGAAGGTAACCCTGGCCCACCGCAACCGAGCCGTGCTTGCCGTTCCCGAACTTGCCTACTACGTCCATCTCCGTCGAAAACCATCGCCCGACGACGTGTTCGGCTGAATCTGGGCTGTCGGGACGGCGGCGGCTCTCGGAACTTGAGGTCACGACGAGCTGCCCGTTCCTGAGCCGGTTACCGTCGCCCTGGAACAGTCCCCCGACCGGAGTGTCCGACACCTTGTAAAACGCTGGCTGCCTGGTCATCAGACGCTACCCATCGCCCTGGCCGCAGTGTGCTGCGGCGTAATCGGATACCTGCTGCCACGATCCAGAACTCTCCAGGCCGGTGATCAGACCGGCGCCGATGGCGCCGAGCGGGTCAGAAGCCGCGTCGGCGGTCTCCTGCTGCTCCTGCTGGAGCGCGGACACGATGCTGGCGACCTGCGGTTCGATCGATGGCGGGGAGTTCTGCTGCAAGGCCTCGAAGATGGGAACCCACTGCCCTACCGCGGATAGCGCCAGGGCGAGGTCTTCCAGGCCGTTGGAACTCGCGGCGTTGCCGTACGTGCTCAGGTACTTCGCTTTCTGCTGCGCCAGCGTGCGGCAAAAGTCCGCCGCAGTTGGCGGAGACGACGAGCAAGCGGATACCACAGCAGTCGTCAGGACGGCGCTGAGCAGCAGCACCGCCGGTCTTCTCATGGGTCCGATCCCCCACAACGCGGGCGGTCGGCTTCCGTTGCTTACCACGTCGCTCCCCGTGCGATGTCGTGCTAGTTCGACGCCCGATAGGCATGCCAGTTAGCCCAAGCATCGCCCGTAGTCACGCCGGGCCGGCACTTTGCGGAAATCGTCGGACAACCTCGTACGCAATGCCCGACGGGGGCCGGGTCTCCGGTCGCGGCAATGTCAGCCGGTCAGGCCGCGGATGACCGCGTCGGCCAGCAGCCGGCCTGGCAGCGTCAGCTCCACCCGTCCGGACTCCAGCGCGCCGGCGTCGGCCAGCCCGTCGGCCACCGCGTCCCGCGCCGCCGCGACACCGGATGGCGCCAGCCAGTCGATGCGGCAGCCGGACACCAGCCGGGTGGCCAGCATGATCCGTTCGGTCGCCCGCTCGGCGTCGGAGAGCACCTCCCTGGCCTGCGCCGGGCTGTGCCCGGCAGCCAGCCGCTGCGCGTAGGCGGCCGGGTGACGCACGTTCCACCAGCGCGTACCGCCGACGTGGCTGTGCGCTCCAGGACCGACTCCCCACCAGTCGCCGCCGGTCCAGTACAGCAGGTTGTGACGGCATCGCGAATCCGGCGACGCGGCCCAGTTCGACACCTCATACCAGGACAGCCCGGCCGCGCCGAGGATCGAGTCCGCCATCAGGTAGCGATCCGCCAGCACGTCGTCGTCGGGCATCGGCAGCTCCCCGCGCCGGATCCTGGCGGCCAGCCGGGTGCCCTCCTCGACGATCAGCGAGTAGGCCGAGATGTGGTCGGGCCCGGCCGCGAGAGCCGCCTCCAGCGACAGCCGCCAGTCGTCGTCGCTCTCCCCTGGCGTGCCGTAGATCAGGTCCAGGTTGACGTGGTCGAACCCCTCGGCCCGCGCCCACGCGGCGCACTGCTTCGGCCGGCCGGGCCGGTGCACGCGGTCCAGCACCTCGAGCACGTGCGGCGCCGCGCTCTGCATGCCAAGCGAGATGCGGGTGAACCCGGCCTC
>JASIGS010000143.1 GCA_030052355.1 Streptosporangiaceae bacterium
TAGCTCTCGTCGGCACCAGGTCGAACCTCCGGCCAGCGCGGAACAGGCTGTCGCAGAGGCGGATTACGACGTCGCGGCCCCGGTACTCGAACGGCATGGGCGGCATCGATACGAAGACGTCGTCCGTCAGCAGGCTCACCAGCGCATCCAGGTCGGCGGACTCCCATGCGCTGGTGAACTTCGCGACGATGGCTGCCTCGGACGGTGAGCCCGGAATGGGCGGCGGTTGTCGCCCGGCGACTAGCTGCTGCCGGCGCTCCAGGCCCGCCCGCGCCCGCTTGAGCGCGCTATTGACCGAGTCGACGGTGGAGTCCAGCATGCCGGCCACCTCGTCGGCGTGGAATCCGAGCACATCGCGCAATATGAGCACGGCGACCTGGCGGGGCGGCAGGGCCTGGAGCGCGGTCACGAAGGCGAGCGAGATGGATTCGGCCCGCTCGTAGCGGGCTTCCGGGCCCGGCACGCTGATCGCGCCCTCGACGAGCACGTCGGGAAACGGCTCGAGCCACACAACCTCGCCGAGCCCGGTTGGCTCGGGCGGTTCAAGTCCTGGCACGTCCCACTCCTGAGCAGGCCGGCGGCCAGCCGCTCGGCGCGCGTTGAGGCACCGGTTCGTCGCGATCCGGTAGAGCCAGGTCCTGAGCGAGGCACGCCCCTCGAACGCTGGCAGGCCACGCCAGGCCGCGAGCAGCGTCTCCTGGAGGGCCTCCTCGGCATCGGAGAAAGACCCGAGCATCCGGTAACAGTGCACCTGCAGCTCTCGGCGATACGGCCCGGTCAGCTCGGCGAAGGCATCGCCGTCGCCCGCCCGCGCCCTTGACAACAGGTCGGCTGCCACGTCCGCTCCAGCCGCATGGTCTCCGCTCACGTCCCGGCACCTCCATCCTGACCAGACACCGGCCGAGGCCGAAACTGGGCGGCCCGCGCACGCCCAGTTTCGCTAGCTCGGGATGTCTCCATCAGCGGTACCTGACATCCCAGCCACAGGAGGAGCACCGAAATGGGCAGGATCGTGGTGAGTGAGAACGTCACGCTCGACGGAGTTGTCCAGGACCCGACCGGTGATGACGGCTTCAGCCTCGGCGGGTGGTTCGACCAGTTCGTGGGCAACGACCGCGAAGTGTGGGCTGACGTCCTGCTGGAGGAGGCGCTGCGTGCCACGGCGCTGCTGATGGGCCGGCGAAGTGAGGAGTGGTTCGCCGCCCGGTGGCTCGCCAGGACCGGTGCGTGGGCGGACAGGCTGAACAGCATGCCCAAGTACGTCGTGTCCGCGACGCTGGCGAAGCCCAGGTGGACCAACTCGACCATCCTGGCCGGCGACGCGGAGACGGAAGTCTCGCAGCTGAGGAAGCAGCTCGACGGGGACATCGTCGTCAACGGCAGCATCCAGCTCGTGCACACGCTGATCGAGCAAGGCCTCGTCGACGAGCTGCGGCTGATCATCTTCCCGGTCGTGCTCGGTGCGGGCCAGCGCCTCTTCGGTGACGCCAGCGCCAAGGTGCCGCTGCGCCGGGTGCGAGCCGAGTCCCTCGGTGAAGGCCTCGCCCTGGTGACCTACGAGCGAGTCGGCGAGGACCGCCGCTGACGGACACCCTGGCAATTCCACTGGCATAAACCATCCGGAAACGGGCGCCAGAGGCCGGGCAACTGTCAGGGTGTCGCTGGCGGAATGAACCGGGACCTCAGTTAGTTGCTAATAAGCAAGCAACTACTTGGCGCCGTCAGCCCGCACCAGCGCTGCCCGCGCGCCAGCGAAGGAGGGTCTGCGTGCAGGCCGCGGAATCAGCCGGATCCGCCCGGACACCCAGCGAGCCAGGGAACCCCGGACAGCACTACAAGTGGATCGCCCTGTCCAACACGACTCTCGGCGTCCTGATGGCCACGATCAACTCATCCATCATGCTGATCGCGCTGCCCGACATCTTCCGTGGCATCGGCGTGAACCCGCTGCAGCCCGGCAACACGGGGCTGCTGCTCTGGCTGCTCATGGGCTACCTGGTCGTCACGGCCGTGCTGGTGGTCAGCTTCGGCCGGCTCGGCGACATGTTCGGCCGGGTGCGGATGTACAACCTCGGCTTCGCGGTCTTCGCGGCCTTCTCGGTGTTGCTGTCACTGACCTGGCTCCACGGCGCCGCCGCCGCGTGGTGGCTGATCCTCATGCGCGTGCTGCAGGGCGTCGGCGGCGCGATGCTGATGGCGAACTCGAGCGCGATCCTGACCGACGCCTTCCCGCATGACCAGCGCGGCCTGGCCCTGGGCCTGAACCAGGTGGCAGGCATCGCCGGATCCTTCATCGGCCTGGTGCTCGGCGGCGTCCTCGGCCCGCTGAACTGGCGGTACGTCTTCCTGGTCTCGGTCCCGTTCGGTGTGCTCGGCACGATCTGGTCTTACCTCAAGCTCCGCGAGCTGGGCGTCCGCAAGCCCGCTTCGCTCGACTGGTGGGGGAACGTCACCTTCGGGGCCGGGCTCATCGCGGCCCTGGCCGGCATCACCTACGGCATCCAGCCCTACGGCGGGCACACCATGGGGTGGACGAGCCCGCTGGTCATCGGCCTGGTCGGCGGCGGCCTGCTGCTGCTCGCGGCGTTCGCGGTCATCGAGACGAGGGTCGCCGAGCCCATGTTCCGGCTCGACCTGTTCAAGATCCGCCCGTTCTCCGCAGGGAACGTGGCGAGCCTGCTAGCCGGGCTCGGCCGAGGCGGCCTGATGTTCATCCTCATCATCTGGCTGCAGGGCATCTACCTGCCGATGCACGGCTACAGCTTCGAGCGGACCCCGCTGTGGGCGGGCATTGCGATGCTGCCGCTCACCGTCGGGTTCCTGATCGCCGGCCCGCTGTCTGGCTGGCTGTCCGACAAGTTCGGCGCCCGACCGTTCGCGACCGGCGGCATGATCGTGGCCGCGGTCTCCTTCATCCTGCTGCAGCAGCTGCCGGTGGACTTCACCTACTGGCAGTTCGCCGCGATCCTGCTGCTCAACGGCATCGGGATGGGCCTGTTCGCATCGCCGAACCGGGCCGGCATCATGAACAGCCTGCCGCCGGACAAGCGCGGCGTCG
>JASIGS010000144.1 GCA_030052355.1 Streptosporangiaceae bacterium
ACGCCAGCAGCCTGGCCATCCGCTGGGCGACAAGCGCGTTGTCCCGCAGCAGCCGCTGGTACCACGGCGTCTCCCCGAGCGACTCGCTCACCTGGCGGAACGCCAGTAGCCCGGAGTCCGGCTGCGGAGCGTCGGCCAGCCAGCCGAGGATCACCGGCAGCAGCGTGCGCCAGATCGCGGCTCTCCTGGACACGCCCGACGTCAGCGCCTCGATGTGGCGCAGCGCACCGTTCGGGTCGGCGAATCCGAGCGCCTCGAGCCGCTGCGCGGCCGCCTCAGGGGTGAGCCTGGTGGCCTCGCCAGGCAGCCTCGCCGCGGCGTCTAGCAGCGGCCGGTAGAACAGCTTCTCGTGCAGCTGCCTGGCCTGGCTCGCGTGCTGCCGCCAGAGCGCGGTGAGCGCTGCTGCCGGGTCGCTGCCGTGCGGCCATGAGATGCCGCCGGCCGACGACGGATCCGGCCGCATCCTGCGCAGTGCCCTGCCGACCTGGCGCAGCACGGCCGGGTCTTCCGGCAGCAGGTGCGTGCGCCGCAGGTGCCGCAGCTGCAGCAGGTGCTCAACCTCGCGCAGGAACCGGTAGGCAGCCGCCATCGCCGCCGCGTCCGCGCGGCCGACGTATCCCCCGGCCGCGAGCGCGGCGAGGGCGGGCAGCGTGCCGGGCGCGCGCAGGCTCTCGTCCGCCCGGCCGTGCACGAGCTGCAGCAGCTGCACGGCGAACTCGATGTCGCGCAGCCCGCCGGGCCCGAGCTTCAGTTCCCTTCCCGCCTGCGCTGCTGGCAGGCTCGCTTCCACCCGGCGACGCATGGCCTGCACGTCGGGCACGAAGTCCTCGCGCTGCGCCGCGCTCCACACCAGCGGCGTCACGGCATCCAGGTAGGCGGTTCCGAGCTCGGCATCACCGACGGCGAACCTCGCCTTGAGCAGCGCCTGGAACTCCCAGGTCTTGGCCCACCGCTGGTAGTACGCCCGGTGGCTCGCCACGGTCCGCACCAGCGGGCCGTTCCTGCCCTCGGGCCGCAGGTTCGGGTCGACGGGGAACAGCGAGCCCTCGGTGGTGCTCTGCGAGCACACCCTGATCATCCCGCTGGCCAGCGCCGTCGCTGTCCGCAGCGCAGCGGCCTCGTCGTCGCCGGGACCTGCCGCACCGCCGACGAAGATCACGTCGATGTCGCTCGCGTAGTTCAGCTCGCGCGCGCCGCACTTGCCCATCGTGATCACCGCCAGCCGGCAAGGCGCGGAGTCCGGCGGCAGTCCCGCGCTGGCGATCGCGAGCGCAGCGTCCAGCGCCGCCGTGGCCAGGTCGCTCAGGCCCGCCATCACGTCGTCCAGCGGGTCAGCGCCGGTGAGGTCCCTGGCCGCGAGCTGGAGCAGCCGCCGGTAGTAGGCGGTCCGCAGCCCGGCCGCGGGGTCCGCACCGGTGACGGCCGCGATCAGCTCGGCGCGTAGTTCCGTTTCTGAAGGGAACGAGCCGACCTCCGCCAGCAGCCGCCAGTCCGCCGGGTGCCGGGCGAGGTGCTCGCCGAGTTCGGCGCTCGCACCCAGCACGGTCACCAGCCGGTCCCGGAGTCCCGCGTCGCTCCGCAGCCCGGCGAGCAGCTCGGCGCCAGGCTCCATCCTGGCGAGCCCGCCGAGGGCCAGGTCGGGATCGGCGGCACCGGCCAGTGCCGCGAGGATCTCCGCGTCCCGGCCGTCCGTCACCAGGCCGAGGCCGCCCAGCAGTTTCTGCGCGCGGGCGGTGTCGGCGAACCCGATCGCCGCCAGGTGCCCGGCCAGGGTCCCGCGGGGCGTGCTCACACCAGGCACGGTAGCGACAGTACCGGGCCGGACAAGCCCGGCCGGCCGCGTTATCGGGGGCAGCTATCAGAACTCGGCACCGCGATGTGCCCGGGAATCGCCCTGACCTGCCTGAGCCCGCCGTCGATCAGGTTCCTGGGCAGCGGGGCGTAGCCGGCCCCGGCCGCCTGCTGCTGGCCATGGCAGAGCAGGAACTCAACGAACGTGCTGAGCGTCCTGCCGTCGGCGTTGCTGAAGTTTGGCGGCCGGTGCGGGCCGGACCGCGGGACTATCAGGTAGCTGTACGCCGACACCGGGTAGCTGTCGGGGTTGTCGTACACGTACACCTTGTTCAGGTTCTCTTGCAGGTAGTTGGCGCTGCGCGGGTTCTCGTTGATGCTCGCCTGAGTCAGCGCGACGGTCACGTTGTGTGCGGTCGGCAGGACGTAGCGACCCGCCGGGTTGCGTACCCTGGCGACCTGCGCCTTGGCTTGCGTCGCGAAGATGGATTCGTCGAAGCCTATCGAGCCGTTGCCGCGTGCCGACGCTATGAAGGCAGCCACGTCGTGCGGACCGTCCTGCCGCACGGCACGGCCGAACTTCGGGTAGAACTCCGTCTGGCCGCATGGCGGCTTGATCGCGGGCTTGACGCGGTCGCAGAAGCTGTCCCACTGCCCAGGGAACTCGCGTGACATCCAGTTGGTGAAGTAGTAGGAGGCGCCCGAGCCGTCGGCGTCTATCACCGGCACGATGGGCAGGTCCGGCAGCGCGGTGCCGTTGTCGCGGGTGATCGCCGGGTTGTCCCAGTTCGTGATCTGGCCGGTAAAGATCTTCGCGATGGTCTGCTCAGAGAGCTTGAGGTCACGGACCAGATGGCCGCTCACCGAGATGTGGTAAAGGAAGGCGATGCCACTCGCCACGTCGGGAATGTAGGAGTAGTCGTACGGCACGGCCTGGCGAGGTGCGCCCGACAGTTTGTCCCTGGCGGTGCGGAAGGGCGAGTCGGACGCGGCGAAGTCGACCTGGTCCGCGATGAAGTCGGCGCGGCCAGCATCTGACCCGTCGGGGTTGTAGTCGACGGTGATTCCCTTGGCGGCCAGGTTCTCCGCCCACATCTCCAGCGCGACCGACGCAAACTGCGAGCCGGAACCCTCGATGGGAACGTAGCTGCGCGCAGCCGCTGCCGCCGTTCCGGCGCCCTGGATGCCGTACCCGGCCAGGGTTAACAGCGCAACGGCGACCCCGCCAAGCGCCTTTCCGTATCGCATGGTTCTGCCCCCTGGCCCGCCGCCGGCACCGCGCCGCCCGGCCGAATCCGGACGGCTACTCAGCCCACGATAGGGCTGCGCCGCTCGATCAGCACTACGTCGCGCCAGACTCCGCGGTGCTCGCCCAGCCGCTCTCTCACTCCGACAGCACGGAACCCGCACCGCTGGTGCAGGGCGAGGCTCGCGGCGTTCTCCGGAAAGATCCCTGACTGAATGGTCCAGATGCCGGCCGCCTCGGTCGAGGCGATCAGCGCTCGCAGCAACGCGGTGCCCACACCACGGCCGCGAGCGTCGGCGCCGACGTAGACCGAGTGCTCCACGACCCCTGCATAGACGCAGCGGTCAGACACGGCGGCGACCGCGGTCCAGCCGAGTACCCGCCCGGCTGCGTCGACGGCGACGAAACGATGGCGGGGCAGCTTGGCCGAGTCGAACGCCGCCCAGGCCGGCGCCCGCTCCTCGAAGGTGGCATGACCCTCGTCGATCCCCGCCTGGTATATCGCGAGCACCTCGGCAGCGTGCGCCGCCGTCATGGTCGCGACGCGCATCAGGTCAGAGCGCGCCGAGGTAGCGGTCCAGCTCGAACTCGGTCACCTGACGGCGGTAGTCCTCCCACTCACCGCGCTTATTGCGCAGGAAGAAATCGAAGACGTGCTCACCCAGCGCGTCGGCGACCAGCTCGCTGTCCTGCATGACGTCGATGGCATCGGACAGGCTCTCCGGCAAGGGTGCGATGCCGAGGGCGCGCCGTTCCGCCGACGTGAGCGCCCAGACGTCGTCCTCGGCCCCGGGCGGCAGCTCGTAATCCTCCTCGATGCCCTTGAGCCCGGCGCTGAGGATCACCGCGAACGCCAGGTAGGGGTTGCACGCCGAGTCGATGGACCGGAACTCGATCCTGGTGGCGTTGCCCTTCAGCGGCTTGTACATGGGCACCCGGATCAGCGCCGACCTGTTGTTGTGGCCCCAGCAGATGTAAGCCGGAGCCTCTCCGCCCGCACCAGCGATCCGCTCGGTCCCGCCCCACAACCGCTTGTAGGAGTTCACCCACTGGTTGCACACGGCGGTGATCTCCGCCGCGTGCCGCAGCAGCCCGGCGATGAACGCGCGGCCGATCTTGGACAGCTGGAAGTCCGCCCCCGGCTCGTGGAACGCGTTGCGGTCGCCCTCGAACAGCGACATGTGCGTGTGCATGCCAGAGCCCGGATACTCGGTGAACGGCTTGGGCATGAACGAGGCGAACACACCCTGCTGGAGCGCGACCTCCTTCATCGCCACCCGCAGCGTCATGATGTTGTCGGCAGTGCTGAGCGCGTCGGCGTAGCGCAGGTCGATCTCCTGCTGCCCCGGCGCGGCCTCGTGGTGGCTGAACTCCACCGAGATCCCGAGCTGCTCGAGCATCGAGATCGCCTCGCGCCTGAAGTCGTGCGCGATGTCGTGCGGCGTGTGGTCGAAGTAGCCGCCGGAGTCCATCGGCTGCGGCCGCACGCCCGGCTCCGGCTTGTCGCGCAGCAAGAAGAACTCGATCTCGGGATGGGTGTAGAAGGTAAAGCCGAGCCGCGACGCCTTCTCCAGCGCCCGCTTCAGCACGTGCCGCGGGTCGGCGAACGACGGCGTGCCGTCGGGCAGCAGGATGTCGCAGAACATCCTGCCGGTACCGGCCGAGTCGTCACCCATCGGCATGAGCTGGAACGTCGAGGGATCCGGCTTGGCGATCATGTCGGCCTCGTAGACCCTGGCGAACCCCTCAACTGCCGAGCCGTCGAATCCGATGCCCTCGGCAAAGGCACCCTCGAGTTCCGCCGGCGCTACCGAGACGGACTTCAGGTAGCCGAGCACGTCCGTGAACCACAACCGGACGAACCGGATATCACGCTCCTCGAGCGTGCGCAGCACGAATTCTTCCTGCCTGTCCACCGCCACAGTCTGCCCGGCGCATGTTTCCGCCTTGTTACCGGGCTCGCCGTTAACGCGTGGCGGCGCGTTCCCCCGCGGCGCAGGCGGCTAGTGGCCTGCCGGCGGCGCCGCGCCCGGCGGACCACCGGCAGGCCCAAACTGCGCAGGAGGTGCGCAGACCGTGGCGAGAGATCTTCGGTCTCTCGCGTCACTTTGATCCCACGACACCAGACGCGCGGGCGACAGGGCCCCAGGTCCGTTCTCTCGGGCCGGAAGTCCCGGCCGCCGATCGTACGGAAGTCCCGGCCGATGGGGACGCATGCCCCTGCAGCCGGGAGCCGG
>JASIGS010000145.1 GCA_030052355.1 Streptosporangiaceae bacterium
CGCTACGGCACCCCGCGCGACCTGCTCATCGGCATCACCGTGGTGCGCGCCGACGGCACGATCGCGCACTCCGGCGGCAAGGTCGTGAAGAACGTCGCCGGCTACGACCTCGGCAAGCTGTTCGCCAGCTCCTACGGGACCCTCGGCCTGATCACCGAGGCCACCTTCCGCCTGCACCCCAAGCCCGCGGCATCAACCGTCGTGTCGCTGGCCAGCCCCGACCCGCAGTCCGCCGCGACCGCCGCACTAGCGGCCGCAAGTTCACCTCTTGCACCGTCCGCCATCGAGCTCGACTGGCCCGCAGCCGCCGAGCCCATCACCGTGGGCGTCCTCATCGAAGGCGACGAGATCAGTGTTGAGGAGCGAGCGACGCGGATGACCAGCCTGCTAGCCGGTCAGCGCGGGGCTGGCCGTCCGGCGGGCGGCCCTTTCCCATCTTTCTGGGGCCGCCCGCCGGACGGCAGCCCCACGCTGACGGCCCGAGTGGCATTCTGGCCCGCCCAGCTTGCAAACGCCCTGACCGCGATCCGGACAGCCGCGGCCGAGCAGGACTTGGACCCAGCCATCAAGGGCTCAGCCGCGGTCGGTGTGCTCAACGTGGAACTCGGGTCTACGGCGCCAGCCAGCGCAGTCGTAGCGTTTGTCACTGCTCTGCGGTCCGGGCTGGCAGCGATGGCACCGCCCGCCGACGGCGCGTGGCCAGGTGCCAGCACCAGTGTGGTCGTCGTGTCAGCGCCGCCGGAGGTGAGGGACGAGGTGGACATGTGGGGGCCGGTGCCATCGGTGCCGTTGATGCGCTCGGTCAAGTACCAGTTCGACCCTGAGCACCGGATGGCGCCGGGCCGGGCGCCGGGTGGCATCTGATGACCAGCCACGAGGAGACCCGGACCACCCCGCTGGACCCGGACGGCGAACTGCGCAACCTGGCTGGTGACTGCGTGCACTGCGGGTTCTGCCTGCCGTCGTGCCCGACTTACCAGCTGTGGGGCGAGGAGATGGACTCGCCGCGCGGCCGGATCCACCTGATGACCCAGATCCTGGACAGCGGTGAAGGCAGCGCCGCCGCGCTCACGCACTTTGACAGGTGCCTCGGCTGCATGGCGTGCATGCCCGCCTGCCCGTCCGGGGTGCAGTACGACAAGCTGATCGAGGCCGCGCGCAGCTGGAGCGAGGAACCGCCGGCAGCGGCCGCCTCGCAGCCGCTGCCGGCCCGGTCCAGGCGCGAGCGCATGATCCGAGCCGCGATCTTCGCCACGTTCCCGTATCCGCGGCGTCTTCGGGCGCTGGTGGGTCCGCTGCGGACGGTGCAGCTAGCGCACCTGGACTCCAGGATCGCCGGCAGCAAGCTGCTCGCGCGGCTGGTACCCGAGGCGTCCACCGCGCTCACGCTCGCGCCGTCCACCCTGGACGTGCAAAAGGGCCGCCTGCCCGCGCGGATTGCCGCCAGGGGCGAGCGCAGGGCCACGGTCGGGATGCTGACCGGCTGCGTGCAGCAGGTGTTCTTCCCCCGGGTCAACGAGTCCACCGCGAGGGTGCTCGCGGCGGAGGGCTGCGACGTGGTGGTCCCGCCCGGCCAGGGTTGCTGCGGCGCGCTCTCGTTGCACGGCGGCAGGCGCGCGGAGGCAGCAGCGTTCGCCCGCGCCGTCATCGAGACCTTCGAGCGGGCGGGCGTCGATGCGGTCGTGGTGAACGCGGCCGGCTGCGGCTCGGCCATGAAGGACTACGGTCACCTGCTGGCCGACGATCCCGCGTGGGCCGCCCGTGCCGCCGCGCTGGCTGCCAAGGTGCGCGACTTCAGCGAGTTTCTCGCCGACCTCGGGCCGGTCGCGGCGCGACACGAGCTGCCGATGCTCATCGCCTACCAGGACGCGTGCCACCTCGGCCACGCTCAGCGCATCACCGAGGCGCCGCGCAGCCTGCTGCGCGGCATCCCCGGCGTCAGGCTCGCCGAGCTCGGCGACGGCGGCACCTGCTGCGGCTCCGCGGGCATCTACAACCTGGTGCAGCCGGAGACGGCCGCAGAGCTCGGCGCCCGCAAGGCCAGCGTCGTCCGCGCGACCGGCGCGGACCTGCTCGTCTCGGCCAACCCCGGCTGCACCATGCAGATCACCAAGGCGCTCGCGGTGCAGGGGCATTCGCTTCAGGTCGCGCACATCGCCGAGGTCATCGACGCCTCGATCCGCTCCCGTCCGGCCAGCACCCTGCTCGGCGCCAGCACTCCCTAGTCAGCTCGACCGGCCGGAGAGCACCTGCATGCACATCGCAGATGAAAGATGGCGCGGCGTACGCCACACGACCCGCAGCCGCTGGCCAGGCGGCACGGCCACGATTGACGACGTGGCCGCCCAGCCGTTGCCTGAGTCCGTGTCCGCGTAGATGGTCCCGTCGGAGGCGACCGCTATGCCGTCGGGCAGGAACGCGCCGCCGCTCCTGCCCAGCGGCAAGCGGCCAGCGAAGTCGTAAACGGTGCTCTCCCCCGACGGGCTCAGCCTCACGAGCAGCTGGGTGTCCATCGCGTAGACGACCCCGCCAGGGCCCGCGACGAGGCCCCCGTCGCCGCGCGGATAGAAGCGCGAGCTGACCAGGCGCATGATCCCGCGTGGGTCGACCATCAGCAGCGCCTTGGTGTTCTCGCCGGCGATGAACAGGTCACCCTTGCCGTCGAACGCGATAGCGTCAGGCCCGTCGGGGCTGGCCCCGGTCGCCGGGCCGCCGATGCCGGTCACGCCCGCGGCCTTGAGCACCGCCGGACCGGCGACTATGTACAGGCGGCCATCCGGGCTGAGCCGTAGCACCTGGTCGTTTCCCGCGTCGGCGATGTATAGCTCGCCGTCCGGCCCGATTGCGACATCGGCTGGGTCGGACAGCGAAGCGCGCAGCGCGGGTGTTCCGTTCGCCACTTCGCCCTTGCCGGATCCGTCTCCCGCGACCGTCGAGATCGTCCCGTCCGGCGCGATCGCGCGCACGCGGTTGTTGCCCTGGTCCGCGAAGTACACCGTCCCGTCGGCGGTGACGGCCATGCCGCCCGGATCGTCGATCCCGGCCTGGTTCGCCGGCCCGCCGTCACCAGAAAAGCCCCGGACTCCGGTCCCGGCGACGGCAGTAAGCCGTCCTGCCGTGGAGCGTTCGAGAATCTGGTCGCGCCGGGTGTCCGATATGTATAGCGCCCCGTTGGGCCCGAACGCCAGTGCTCCTGGTGCCTTGGGCTGGACGCCGTGGATCCAGGCGTTCGGGGGCATCGGGATTTCCTCGCTGGGAACGGGTGGCGTCTTGCCGGACCCAGCGGAGACGACCACGAAAACTACCCCGCCGGCAGCGGCGAGGATGGGGAACAGCAAGGCGCCCAACGTGCGCAGGCGGAATGTGGCCACCCGCCGTGGCCGGACGAGAAGCTTCATCTCGCTCCTAAGCGTTCACCTCCATTATCGCGACAGCGGAGCGTGATTGTGTCCTGCGTGCCTGGCTCCTTCGGGCGGAACTCCCACCCCTGACTCGTGGTCGTGCGCGGATAGGGTAATCGCCATGGAAGAGGACGAACGGGTACGTCACGCGTCTTCGTTCGGCGCCGCCGCGGCGGCCTACGGGGAGCACCGGCCGGACTACGCGGAAGCCGCGGTGCGCTGGGCGCTGGAGCCTGCGCCAGGCCCGCGCGTGCTCGACCTCGGGGCGGGCACCGGCAAGCTGACCGCGACGCTGCTCGCACTCGGCGCTCACGTCGCCGCGGTCGAGCCCGACCCGTCGATGCTGGCCCAGCTGCGCAGCACGCTGCCGTCGGCCCGCTCCCTGGCCGGCAGCGCCGAGTCGATACCGCTGCCTGACGCGTCCGTCGACGCCGTCCTCGCCGGCCAGGCCCTGCACTGGTTCGACATGGCCGTCGCCGGTCCCGAGATCGCCAGGGTCCTGTCTCATGGCGGCGTCGTCGCTGGCCTGTGGAATGTGTACGACGATCGGGTGGACTGGGTGGCGGGGCTGGACCGCATCAGCGAAGGGGCCGCCGGAGTCACGCTCAGCAGCTGGTATAAGCAGGATCCGGACGCGCATCTGGCGGGGATAGACCTGCCCGGGCTGTTCGGCCCGGCTGAGCGCGCCGAGTTCCCGCACGGACAAAGCCGCACGGCCGACTCGCTGCTCGGGACGATCGCCACGCACTCCCGGCTGCTGGTGATGCCCGCCGAGGCCCGAGCGGACCTGCTCGGCCGGCTCCGCGCCTACCTCGAGAGCCGCCCGGAGACCGCGACCGGCGAGTTCATCCTCCCGCTGGTGACCAGCGTGCTGCGCGCCCGCCGCGTCTGACAGCTAGCGCTCTGCGCTTGCTCAGCTGACGTCCAGCCGGCGCGCCCGCACGGCAGTTACCGAAAACTCCGGTAACTGGATGACCAAAAAGGCGTCATGGCTCGTCTCTAACCGGAAGAGAACGGTGTAACGCGCGCGACCTGCGGGGAATGGCGGAAATCGGAGCGGACAGCTCCGTTTCCGAAAGCGGGGGAAGTGCATGCATCGGAAGCTCGACATCCTGGCCGAGAACGGCTACGTCGTGCTCGGAGACTGGCGGGGGCCAGCGATACCAGCCGACGAGTGGGAGTCGCTGGACTACATGGACTGGAAGAGCGGCGGCGACACGAACTTCGCGCCGCTCGCATCGGCGTTCGGCGAGATGGAGTGCCACGGGTTCTGGGACCATGGCAAGGCGGACAAGGGCGGTGTCTGGACGACGAACGCCAAGATCGCGCCCAGCCTCGTCAGCTACGTGCAGGGCATCGGCGGCAACTTCGGCCGTGTCCGCGTCATCAAGCTCAACCCGAGCGACGAGGCGACGGCGCTGCGCAACCTGCACCTCGACGACAACAACCGGCTCAACCCTGACGGCGACGGCTGGGTGGTCCGGTCCTGGCTGGAACTGGACAACACGCCGGGGGTGTCGGTCTTCATCCTGCGGGAGAAGAAGGACGACCCGGCAACCGAGACGCGGATTCCGCTGCACCCCGGGCTGCAGGTGGTGATCGACACCGAGCGGCTGTACCACGTCGTGTGGCACCCCGGCCCGCTGCCGCGGTACGCGCTGATCACCTCGTGGGAGAGCGACGACGTCATCGACAGCTGGATCGCGCACGAGCTGGCGGTGCCGGTCGCGTCGGCCCGCCGGCACGCCATGGCGGGAATGACGCCTGCCAAGCCCAGCGTCGAGCCCGCCGCCAAGCCCACTGCGCGGATCGGCCGCTAGCCGCCCGGTGGCGCGGCGTGCCCGCCGCGCCACCGGGCACCGCCGGAGATCGAGCTTCGGAGATCGAGCTCCAGAACCAGTTCGCGTCAAAGTGATGTCTAGATGATGCTTGATGACATCATCCCTGACTTGACAGACGTCATCAGTGACGTCATGATGACGTCATGGATCTGAGCCAGTACACAGAAGCGCTCCGCCGCGAGCTCACCGCCATCACCCGGTTCGCCGGGGACGACATCGCCAGGACCGCCGAGATGCTGGCAGAATCACTGGACTCGTCGGTCCGGCTGGCGCTGCTCGACGTTCTGTCGGCGGCCGCGGAAGAGATAACCGCGAGCCTCGACGGGGCGATCATCGACGTACGCCTGGCCGGCACCCAGCCGGAGTTCGTGGTCACGTTCGCCGAACACGAGCAAGCGGCCGGTCCGGCTGCGCCCGGGGCGGCCGGCGACGCAGCCGAGGAGGCCGGCACCGCGAGGATCACGCTACGGCTGCCCGAGTCGCTGAAGTCCCAGGTCGAAGCGCAGGCCGCGGTCGATGGTCTCTCTGTCAACACCTGGCTCGTGCACGCCGTCAAACGCGCGCTCGAGCCGCAGTCCAGCCGCGGACCGCGGCCGAGGTCCGGCACGACCTTCGGCAAGCGTTACACGGGCTTCGCCCGCAGCTAGCGGGCGGCGTTCCCGCTCCAACCCCACCGCCACAGAAGGGCACAGCCATGACCAACTGGGAGTTCCCATGCTCGCAGCCGATCGACATCCAGGTCGACTCGTGGAGTTCCGGCAGCGTCGCCGTCGCGGGCGAGCCGACCGACACAGTGACCGTGCAAGTCGTCCCCGCCTATGCGGGCGACCACGGTGGCGCCCTGCTCGGCGAGGTCCGCGTCACCTTCGACGCCGGGCGGCTATGGGTCAACGGCCCCCGGGACGTCAGCTTCCGCCGCCGCCATGGGCTGGACCTGACGATCAAGGCCCCGGCGGGTTCCCGGCTCGCCGCCAAGACAGCCTCCGCCGACGTCAGCTGCGTCGGTGAGCTCGGCGCCCTGAACGTGGTCACGGCCAGCGGCGACGTCACCGCGTCCTCGGTGACCGGCCCCGCTGCAGTCCAGACCGCGAGCGGGGACATCGTGATCCGCGACGCCGCCACCGCCAACGTCAGCACCGCGTCCGGCGACGTCCACTTCGACCGGATTCGCGGGGAGGCAAAGCTGCACACCGTCAGCGGCGACGTGCGCGTCTCCCGGTGCGACGGGTCCGTCGACGGGCACAGCGTCAGCGGCGACGTGGACATCAGCGGCGTGGCGACTGGGAATGTAAGCCTGAACTCGGTATCGGGTGACCTGATCGTCGGCGTCGTGCCGGGGATCGGCGTCTACCTGGACCTCGCAAGCACGACCGGCGACATCCGCCGCGACCTCGACGAAGACGCCGACGGCGAGGGAACGTCCGCCGCCGCGCAGATCAGGTGCCGGACGCTCAGCGGCGACATCCTGATCCGCCGGGCGAGTACTAGCACGACGACCACCGAGCCAGCGTGACACCACGTCAGCACGACCAAGACACTGCGAAGGGATGAACAGCCATGAACCCGCGGACGCTCGAGGACCTAGCCCGGCAGCGCACCGCCGACCTGCACCGCGCTGCGGAACGACGAGCAGCATCCAGGCGCCCCCCGCACGCAAACCCGTCGCTTCGGGTACGAACCGGGTGGACGCTCGTCGACCTCGGCCTGAGGCTGGCAGTCCCCGCTCAGCGGCAACCGGTCAGGGCCGGCGCGGTCCGCTCGTGAACGCCAGCGGCGACAGCCCGGCGAGCCAGCTCGCCGACAGCTCTCCGGAAGCCACGATTTCCGCTGGACCGGTGAGAAGGCTGGCGGTCGCGCTCGGCGTGACACCCAGCCTTCCACCGGGAACGCGCACACTCCACCCAGTTCCCGTCCCGTCCGGCCACTCCCCGGCCGCTACGGCCGCCGCCACGGCGGCGGCCACCGCGCCGGTTCCGCAGGACAGCGTGAGTCCCGAGCCGCGCTCGTGTACCCGCATCTCGACCTCATGGTCGCCGAGCGCCCTGACCAGCTCCACGTTCGCGGGCACGTCAGGTTCCAGCAACAGCGGCGCGCTCAGGTCAAAGTCCGCCACGTTCTTACGCACCATGCAGGCCAGATGCGGGTTGCCCACGGTGATCGCCAGCCCGGCAAGCCGCCGCCCGCCGACCTCGACAGCGCCAGGTCCGAGGACCCTGGCCGGGCCCATGTCCACCGCGAACTCCCCGTCAGGCAGCGCGGTGACGACCCGCTCCCCCGCCCGGGTGGCGATCGCAACCTTCGCACCTGCGGCAAGGCCCTGCTCGAGCAAATACCTGACAAACACCCTGATGCCGTTGCCGCACATCTCCGCCACGCTGCCGTCCGAGTTCCGGTAATCCATAAACCACTCGGCACCCTGCCCGGCAGTCGCCGGGTCTCCGGCCGCGGCCGTCCGCACGACCCGCAGCACCCCATCTGCACCAATCCCGGTGTGCCGGTCACACAGCCCCGCGACAAGCTCCGCAGCCAGCTCGAGCTCGCCATCCGGATCAGGCAAGATCACAAAGTCATTGCCAGTCCCGTGGCCCTTAGCAAACCGCATGCCCCGATGCTAGCTGCGTGGCCGAGATAGGACAGCACTGCCAGGAGCGGTCCTGACCAGCCGCGGTCCAGCACGTTCTCAGTGCGGACCGCGGCCGGTCAGGTCCGCGACCCGACTAACTAACGATCTTCGCGGCCCGTCTGATGACATCCATAGCCCGATCCACGACCCCAGCGCCGCCCGCTATCCAGATCACCCGCGGGTCGCGCCGGAACCAGGACTCCTGCCGCCGGACGAACCTGCGGGTCGCCTGGACCGTCTGCCGTGCCGCCTCCTCCTCGGACCAGTCCCCGGCCAGGAAGGCCAGCACCTGCGCGTAACCGAGGGCACGGCTCGCGGTCCTGCCCTCGCGCAGCCCGGCAGCCTCGAGCCCCCGCACCTCGTCGACCAGTCCTTCCCGCCACATCCGGGCCACCCTGGCTGCGACCCGCTCGTCGAGCTCAGTCCTGGACAGCTCGACCCCGATCTGGGTCACCGGGTACACCGACTTGTACTCCGGCATCGTCGCGCTGAACGGCCCCCCGGACAGCTCGACCACCTCCAGCGCGCGCACGATCCTGCGCCCGTTGCCGGGCAGGATGGCGGCGGCGGCCGCCGGGTCCACCAGCGCTAGCCGCCCGTGCAGCTCGGCGGGGCCGACCCGGTCAAGCTCGTCTTCAAGCCGGGCCCGCAGCTCTGGATCCGTACCGGGAAACCGCAGGTCATCGATGACGGCCCGGACATACAGGCCAGACCCGCCGACCAGGATCGGCATCCGGCCGCGCGCACGGATGTCCGCCGCGGCCCGCCTGGCCAGCGCTTGGTACTCCGACACGCTGGCGGCCTTGGTAACCGGCCAGACGTCGATGACGTGGTGCGGGACCTCCTCGCGCTGGGCGGGCCCGAGCTTGGCCGTGCCGATGTCCATGCCCTGGTAGAGCTGCATTGAGTCGGCGTTCACAACCTCGCCTTCGAGGGCGTGCGCCAGCGCAACGGAAAGGTCAGACTTGCCTGCGGCAGTTGGCCCCACAACCGCGATCACTGATGCGATGCTAGTGGCATCAGCATGACGGCAGAGGGTATGTCCTTGCAGACACGATGCGGCCAGCCGGCCGCCTGGCCCGGGGAGAGTCATGACGTACGGGGACGACACCACCACGCGCGGCCTTGGCATCGGCTCAGGCCAAGACGACGATTTCGAGGCGGCTGACCTCTACTCCGACGACGAATACGACGTCGAGTTCAGCGACGAAGACGACGACGAAGACGACGAAGACTTCGACGAGGACGACGACGACGAGGATGAGGACGACGACGAGGACGACGCCGACTTGGACGAGGACGAAGACGACCTAGAAGAAGGTTGAGCGGGAGCCCAGCCTGCCGCGGTCAGGCTTTGGCGTTCCAGGTCGCGACCAGGTAGCTGACCTCGAGCGGCACGGCCGCGTACAGCAGTTCAGCGCTGACCTCGCGTCCCCGGGCCGCGCCGGCGAGGACCTGCCACGCCGCGCGACCCGCCACCATCAGCTCGGCGTCGCTGGCGGGATCCAGCGCGGCCAGTCGTTCTGTGTCGGCTGCTGCGAACGCAGCGGACAGTTCCTTGTCGTAGGCGTCGGCCGCTGGGTCGTGAGCCCCTGGCGGACCAGCCGCGCGCCGCGCCGGGCCGTCGCCCATGACCAGCATGCCGACCCGGGGCATGCTCGCGGCCAGCCGAGCGCCGAGCGCCAGGCACTCGTCCGGCGGCAGCGCGTGCCACACCCCCTGGAACAGGACGCCGGGGGTCCGGGGCTCACCAGCTGGCCTCGCGCCCGCGCGGGCCAGAGGTCCGTCCGCACCGGACCGAAGCAGCCAGGCGCCCACGGTTAGCGACAGCGGCAGCACCGGCTCGCCGGTCCCGGTCTGGAACGGGACGCCGTAGTCGCGCAGGCTTCCGGCCGCGTCACCGGGATAGGCCACGGAACGCTCGGCGGCACCGACCACGACTACCAGGTCAGGGCCGACGGCCAGCAACCGCGACACGGCGACGGCGGCGGCTTGCCGCACTGTCGTTCCCTCCCTGCCGGTGATCGCGGCGGGAGAGCGCGCCTCGCCAGCGCTCGATTCGGGGGGCCCGGACGGCGGCGTTACCCCGGCGGAACCGGTCGCGGCGGGGATCAGCAGCGGAGGGTGCGGGCAGACCGCGGCCGCGACCAGCACGTCAGGTCAGCGGGCCCGCATGGCGGGCATGCCGAGCAGCACCTGGTCGGTCGCGGGAGCCTGGTCGTGCTGGCGCCCCGCCCAGGCATCGCCGCCCGCGGTGCGCCGCACGCAGACGGGAACGCCGTCGGCCAGCAGATAGTGCGGGGACGCGCCGGTGACCACCGTCGTCACCAGGTCGCCGGGCCGGGGCGCGGTGTCGTCCGCCGCGGTGCCAGCCCGGGGGAC
>JASIGS010000146.1 GCA_030052355.1 Streptosporangiaceae bacterium
ACGGGCGCGGGCGCACCGGGCTGACCGGCAGGCCCGGCTGGCTGGCTAGCGGGCCCTGCGGACCTGGGCGGCCCCGCAGACGGCCTGGAAGACCCGGAAGACGGCCTCGGAGGCCCGGCGGAAGGTGCGGAGCGCTGGCTGGCCGGGCGGCCGGGCTCTGCCGGTACGGCGGGCGGTGGCGCACTGTCGAGGCCCCGCTCGAGCCGGGCGACGCGCTCGGCGAGGGCGGAGTCGTCCCCGCCCGACGGCAGCAGCACCTGGGCGCACATCAGCTCGAGCAGCAGCCGGGGCGACGTCGCCCCGCGCATCTCAACCAGGCCAGCACTGATCACCTCGGCGGCCCTGGTGAGCCGTGCCTGTCCGAAGCTGGCCGCCTGCGTGCCCAGCCGCTCGAGCCGGTCGGCAGGTGCCTCGATCAGGCCGGTGGATGTCGCATCTGGCACCGCGCAGACGATGATCAGGTCCCGCAGCCTGTCGAGCAGGTCGGCCGCGAACCGGCGCGGGTCGTGGCCAGCCTCGACGACCTGGTCGATGGCGTGGAAGACCGCCGCGCCGTTGCCAGCGGCGAAAGCATCGACCACGTCGTCGAGCAGCGCGTCGTCGGTGTACCCCAGCAGCGCGACGGCGCGCTCGTAGCGCAGGCCATCCTCGTCCGACCCGGCTATGAGCTGGTCAAGCACCGACAGAGCGTCGCGGACAGAGCCGGCCCCCGCGCGGATGACGATGGGCAGCACGGCGGCTTCGTAGGGAACGCCCTCGCTGGCGAGGATCTGCTCCAGGAGCTCGCGCAGCACCGCAGGCGGGACGAGCCGGAAGGGGTAGTGGTGCGTCCGCGACCTGATCGTCGGGATGACCTTCTCCGGCTCCGTCGTCGCGAAGACGAACTTCAGGTGCGGCGGGGGCTCCTCGACCAGCTTCAGCAGCGCGTTGAAGCCCCCACCGGTCACCATGTGGGCCTCGTCGATGATGTAGATCTTGTACCTGCTGGATACCGGCGCGTAGAAGGCACGTTCCCGCAGGTCCCGGGCGTCATCGACGCCGCCATGCGAGGCAGCATCGATTTCGATCACGTCGATGCTGCCGGGTCCGGCGGGCGCCAGCGCCACGCAGGAGGCGCACTTTCCGCACGGATCGGGCGTCGGCCCTTGCTCGCAGTTAAGGGAACGAGCCAGGATGCGGGCACTCGACGTCTTGCCGCAGCCGCGCGGGCCACTGAAGAGATAGGCGTGGTGGACCCGGCCGCTGCGCAGCGCCTGCCTGAGCGGCTCGGTGACGTGATCCTGGCCCTTGACCTCGGCGAAGGTGCCCGGGCGGTACCTGCGGTACAGCGCAAGCGGCGGGGCCGGAGCAGCCGGCGTCGCGGCGCCGGGGTCACCAGCTGCGGGGGGAACGGGCCGCGGCGCGTCCGGGGAGCCTGAGCTGCGACTCGGGTTATCTCCTGCCATGACCCCATCCTGGCGGAAGTAAGGGACCCCTCGCACACCCGACAGAGCCCGCGTACCCTTGCTGCCTTCCGGCCCTGGGGGGGTTGGCGGGTTGAACGCCGTGCGAGGGGTCTGCCCGCCAGTGTAGCCATGGCGTGAGGGCGGTCCGGCCAGCACCGGCCCCGACCGGCGCCGGCCAGCGCGTGCCAGCCAGGGCCAGCCAGCACACGGCCGCTACTGGCCTGCTACTGCGCGTCTACCGGTAAGATCTCCGGCGGAGGATTCGCCTAGTGGCCTAGGGCGCACGCTTGGAAAGCGTGTTGGGGGCAACCCCTCGCGAGTTCGAATCTCGCATCCTCCGCCACGCTGACCTGCTGAAACGCCGATCGTTAACCCTGAGACGCCGACGCCTCGGGTTGCGGTGGGCTCATTTGCGCGCTCACTCCACCGCTGCGGATCGTCCAGCTCGCGTGTCTGCCGGTGCAGTTATGCCTGGTCAGAGGGATCACGGAAGGCCCTGAACGGAGGAGTACCGGGCCGATGATCATCTGTTGAACGCGCGTGGTTAGTTGCGTGTGGCGCGTCGGCCTCGGCTGGTTTGGGGCAGCCCGCGAGTCAGGCTGCGTGCGCCATCCTCAAACCGGGTGATTAGATCCGGATCAACGGGTGGCTGGCCCAATGCGTCGCAGCATGCAGGCTTGGTCCGCGGCTCCTCTGGCTCCGAGATTCCGAGGATCTCGTAGAGCAGGCGGTATGGATTCTCGGTGCGGGAGTGCTCAGCTACCACCAGCAAGATGCAGCGATCAGGCGACTCGAAGCACGTGAGCAGACGCCAGGCGGCGTAGAGGTCAAGTCGGCAGACATTAGAAATAGACGCGCCAGCCAGGCGGACGCCTGCCGCTGCGCATCCCCGGCGGCGGATGTCATCGACTGCGAGGTCTAAGGCGGCCTTAGGCTTGCCTTTGAGCGAGGAGATCTGCGCGGCTGCCAGACGCGTGGGGACAGTAGTGACAGTCAGGTGTCCTCCCGCGCGGACGACTACCCGAGTTCGCGGCGGGCCTGCTCCAGGTCGGCTTGCGACGGAATGTATTCGTCGGCCAGCTCTCCTGCCCGCAGCTGGCGCAGCGCCTCGGCCAGCTGCCCGTTAGCGTGGTCCGCCTTGTCTTGCGCTGACCACCAGACATAGTCGCGCAGCTCCCGGATCCGGCCCAGCCGTCGCAGCTCGCTGACCAGAGCTTGCACCCGCATGAGGCTGTCCACAGTTACCTCATGCCGCCGGTGCCGCACAGCGGGTGTTAGCACGCCCTCGCGGCGCCACGCCTCCACTGTCGTCCGGGACACCTGGAGCAAGCGCGCTGCGACCGCAACCGAAACGCTGGGAAGCTCGCTGCGGCGGTGCTCCAGGAGCACGCTCGCGGCCTGCCTGACGTCGCGTTCGTCCAACCGCCCAGCGGCGATGTCGGACAGCACGGCCACTTCACCCACTATCCGCTCGGCGTGCTCATACTCGCTGGTGACCGCCACATCATGCCCTTCCGAACCTGAACAGAATTATGCCATAACTGTTCAGCTCCCTCAACTGCCCGACAGTACTCCACGGGCGCCGAGAGTTGCTCTCACGCCAGGTGGATCACCAGCGGTAATCCTCGCCAAGTACTCACGCGATACCGACTCCTCGAGGGTGAGGCCGACTGTAGCCGAGACCGATCCGCCAGCGGCTGGGCTCAGTTTTGGGCTCATTCACTCTCGGTCAGGACGGGCCCGGGCATCAAAGAAGCGGCCCTTCCGTCGCCGCGACTGCTTCACCACGTATTACGTTATCCGTTATACTTAACGGGCATGATCGCATCCTTCCGGGACAAGGGGACCGAGGATCTGTTCGACGGGCGCGAGAGCAAGCAGGCACGGAAGTGCTGCCCCTCTGACCTCGTGCGGGTGGCCAGGAGGAAGCTGGACCAGCTCAACCAGGCGGTGGTCTTAGGCGACCTGCGGGCGGCGCCGAGCAATCGGCTGGAGAAGCTGAAGGGCGAGCGGGAGGGGCAGTACTCGATCCGCATCAACGATCAGTGGCGAGTTTGCTTCCGGTGGGCCGAATCCGGCGCGGAGGAAGTCGAGATCGTCGACTACCACTAGGCAGAGGACAGAGATGGCGCAGGTGAGGATACCGTCCGACCGGCCGCCGACGCCGCCGGGCGAGATGTTGCTTGAGGAGTTCATCAGGCCGCTGGGCATGACCCAGGCGGAGCTTGCGGACCGGATCGGGGTCTCGTACGTGCGGCTTAACGAGATCGTAAATGGCAGGCGCGGCATCACTCCGTCAACAGCGCTTCGTCTGGCCAAGGCACTCGGCACTACTCCGCAGTTCTGGCTGAATGGCCAGCTTGCAGCTGACTTGTACCGCGCCTCCCACGACGAGGAAGAACTCCGGCAACTGGACCGCATCGAGCCAGTCGCGCGCTGAGCACCTGGCCGCGCTTCAGGGCGTGATGTCCATGATGGTCGCTCCGGTTCGTCGTACTGAGGGCTACGCGAAGTGACGGAGGAGCCATGAAGTACATGCTGATGTTCTGGGACGACGACTCCGCGGAGGCACCGGCCGCCGGCGGAGCGGCAGCGCTGACGGCCATCCGGTCCTGGGTGGACGAGATGACCGCCAGGGGGATACGGCTGCACGGGAGCTCTCTCAGCTATGCCACGGAGGCCAGGATCGTCCGAGTCCGCGAGGGCCAGACGCTGGTCTCGGACGGGCCGTACGCCGAGACCAAGGAGCAGATAGGCGGTTACGACGTGATCGAGTGCCCGGACCTGGACACCGCCATTGAGGTCGCCGCTGCGCACCCGCTCGCCAGCACAGCCACGGTCGAGGTGCGGCCCCTCGGCGACTTTCCTGGCGACTAGCGCGTCGCTGAGCCGCTCGGCGATCGCGTGGACGATGACCCACGCGCTTGCAGCGTGGTGGTCCCGGCGCGAGACTGCTCGTCTGGCCTGGCGGAAGGAGAATTCCGGTGACACAGGAAACGGTGTCCGCACGCGGCGGCTCCCAGGCCGTTCGCGCCGCCCGCCGCGACGAGGCGGCCCTGCTCGGCGAAGTGCTGGCCGACGCCTTTGCCGAGGACCCGGTCTTCGCCTGGCTGATCCCGCCGGGGCTGCGCCGCCGGGATGACCGCCTGCGCATGTTCTTCACCAGCATGAGCCGCGCTTACCTCCGGCGCGGCAAGCCGTGCTACGTCACCGGCGACGCCTCGGCCGCTGCGCTGTGGGCCGCTCCCGGTTCATGGGCGATGCCGTTCAGCCAGGTGGTCCTGGAAGCGGTGCCCAACACACTGGCCTTGCGTGCAAGGCTTTTCCGCGCGCTGCGCACGCAGCTGCAGATCGAACACCTGCACACCAGCCAGTCATCGCCGCACTGGTACCTCAGTTACCTGGGCACCCGCCTCGGTCGGCAGGGCCAGGGGCTGGGCACTCAGCTACTGCAGGAGGTCCTGGCCGGGGCGGACAGCGACGCCGTGCCCGCGTACCTGGAGTCCTCCAACGAGAGCAACCTGCCGCTCTATGAACGCAACGGCTTCCGCGTCGTCGGCGAACTGCGGGCCCTGGGTCACGGGCCCGCCATCTGGCGCATGTGGCGCGAACCTCAGCCCCGCGCCTGAGCGCGCGGCGGCAGCTATGCCGCGCGGGCACGAAGGCGCTGCCGTCATCATCGGCAAGGTTGCCGGTTCAGGAGCTGACCGGTTCTTCGGACCGAGGGAGCAGCTGCGGGCTGTTACTGCTCGCCCGGCTGCCGAAGTACAGGCTCATCGCGATCGCGACGGCGACGCCGAGCATTCCGGCCATGGCGTAGATCGCCCGGGGACTGAGCACGGCGGCGATCGCGCCCCCTGCCAGCAGCGAGACGCCCTGCGCACCCCCAACAAGGGCGTTGATAGCAGCCGATACCCGGCCCCGCATCGCATCGGGCGTGCGGGTGACGAACAGGGTCGAGGCGCAGACGTTCGCGTAACCGTTTCCGGTCCCGCCGAGGACCGACAGCGGCACGAGCATCCAGACCGCCGGGACTATGGCGAACGGGACAAGAGCGGCGCAGGTGACAGCCGCGCCCACGACAACCGCCCAGGTCCGGGCGCGCTCGGTGCTCAGCCTTCCGGCGCCCAGTGATCCGGCGACAATTCCGGCAATCCACGCGGTCTCGGCGACCCCGTACCATACGGCTCCGGCGTGCAGCGTGGCCCGGACGAGGAAGACGAGCACGACGTCGACCATGCCGACCAACAGGACCAGCACCACTATGCCGACGACGAGCGGGCCGAGCACTGGGTCGGCGCGCAGGAACTCGAAGCCTCCCCGGCCCCTGACGGCGCCGCCGTCGGAACCGACCGCCGACGGTGTCCGGCGGGTGCGGACCAGCCCGGCCGCCACCGTCACGACGACGAAGGTGATCGCGTCAACGGCCAGCGGGAGCCCGGTACCGAACGCCCCGGCGAGCAGACCGCCGACTGCCGGCGCGCCCACCAGAACAAGGGCGTTGAGCGACTGCTGCGCCGACACGGCTTCGGCTACATGGTCCTCGCCGGCTATCCGGGGAACGAGCGCCGACCAGGTGCTGCCCGCCAGCGAGGCGGCCGCGCCGAGAACGGCGACGAGCGCCACGATGGCCACGACCGAGTGCACGAACACGAGAGGAACCGTGCACGCCACCTCGAGCACTCCGGCGACAACGAGGAGCCGCCGAGAGTCGTGCGAGTCCACGAGCCGGCCCACCAGGCGGGACAGGAACAGCAAGGGGATGATCCCCGCTGCGAGCAGCAAGCCGACCTCGTAGGGCCGGGCGCCGTCGGCCTGCAGGCGAAGGGTGAGCGCGACCAGCGCCACCTCGTCGCCGAACGTCGACACCATCCGCCCGGTTAGGGCGATGAGGAGGTCTCTCCGACCAGGGCCAATGTTAAGCATATACTGAACAGTATTTGCTTAACATCTTCCGGTCAAGCGGTAAACGCTGAGATCCGCGCTCTAGCGATAGCCTCTGAGAGCGATGTCCGAGGGTAATGAGCAGGGGCGACCGGCGGACGCTGTCCGCCATCGCTTCGAGAATCCGCGCAGTATCCGGGCTCTGGCGCACCCGGCCCGGCTGGCCATCATCGACGCCCTGGCGACGGGCGAAGAGCTGACCGCTGCCCAAGCCGCGGAGTTGACGGGGCTCAGCCCGAGCGCGACCGCGTACCACCTGAAGCTCCTGGAGCGGTACGGGGTCGTTGAA
This sequence comes from Streptosporangiaceae bacterium, assembly GCA_030052355.1. Next base: position 6,679 of record JASIGS010000146.1, read on the forward strand.
ACGGCACCGCCGAGACCGGACCGCCGGGAGCGGCCGTGGCGGGCGGCGGACCGCCATATCCAGGTGTCTCTTGATACCTCCACGCCCGCCGGGTCGTCGGCTGCCGCAGCCGTCGAATCGGCGATCGTCGACTCGACTCGTGCCGTGGCTGTCGATTTCACCGAGAGCAGCTACGCGGAGCCTGAAGAGTGGCGGAAGGGACTCCTGAACAACGTTGACCTCTGGCTGACCGCTGAGGAGTTCCAGCGGGTGGGCGAGCAGCTAGTCGCGGTGCTCGAGCCGTACCGCGGGCGCCCGCGCCCGGCGGACACCAGGGTGGTCAGGGTCATGAACATCGTCGTGCCGCACAGGCGCGCTACAGGGCACCAGTCGCGCCGGGACCAGGACCATCGCGGGGATAGCGGCGGACATCGCTGAGCCCCAGATCAGATCGCCGCAAAGAATGCTCGGGCTAGGTGAGCGCGGGGAACTACTGCAGGGCAAGAGTTCCGCGATTGAAGACAACCGCCAGGGAAGTCGGGCGGCCGACGCGCAGTTGACGCAAGCGAAGTCTTCCGACAGTCAGGAGGGACCGGCAGATGCAGGCGATCATCGACGGAACGGTTGTGGCGGATGCGCCGCAGTCGGACCTCATATCCATTGAGGGCAACTACTACTTCCCCCCGTCCTCCATCAGCACTGGCGTGCTCAGCGACAGCCCGACGCCCTATACCTGCCCGTGGAAGGGCGTCTGCCAGTATCACGACGTCTCGGTGGACGGCTCGACTCATCACGACGCTGCCTGGAGTTACCCGGAGCCGTACCCGTCGTCTTTCGACCGCGTCGGCAAGGACTACTCCGGCTATGTCGCCTTCGACAAGCAGCAGGTCACGATCGGCGACTGAAGCCCGGGCACCAGCTACGCCAGCCGCGCCTCCTGGCACAGGAGCAAGGCGAGGTCAGCAGGCCCGGGCGAGACACCGGCAAGCCCGCGGGCGGTGAACCAGCGCGCGACGTTCTCCGCGTCGCGGTCGAGGAAGGTGGCGCCGCGCGGGTTGGCGATCACGTCCACGACCTGCGGCATGTCGATCATGATCAGCTGTCCGTTGTGGACAAGCAGGTTGTATGCGGACAGGTCGCCGTGGGCGTAGCCCATGCTGGCCAGGGTGCTGGCCGCTGTAACGAGCTGTTCCCAGAGCGCGGCGAGCTCGCGGTGGTCCGGCCTGGTATCAGCCAGGCGCGGTGCCGCCTGGCCGTCGGCATCGCCGACGAACTCGAGCAGGACCTCGGTACCCAGGACCTGTACCGGATAGGGGACCGGCAGCCCGGCGGCCCGGAATCTGCTGAGCGCCGCGAACTCGGCCGCCGCCCATTGCTCGGCGATCATCGCCAGCCCAGCCCGGGACCTGGCGGCCATGGCGCGGTTCGCGCGCGACTCGCGAACGCGCCTGCCCTCCAGGTACTCGCTGTCCCGCTGGAACATCCGGTGCTCGGCGCCGCGGTAGCGCTTGGCGGCAAGCAGGCAGGACCGACCTGTTTCAGGCACGCCGCGACGCAGCAGGAAGACGTCGGCTTCCTTGCCCGTCTTGAGGACGCCTAGCTCGGTATCAACAGCTGCGAGGTCCGTGACGAGCCACTGCGGGTACGGCCGCGGGCCTCGCTCAGTCGGCGAGGACTGGTCCCAGGTAGACCAGCGATCCCCTTCGGGCACCTCGTCGCGCTCTGGAGGCAGCGACGGACGGTGCCGGTCGCGCTTGAGGAAGGTCGGTTCTTCGTCGTCAAAACGCGGCTTGCCGCGACGGGGATACGCAGAGCGTGGCACTGGTGAGGCTCCTGAAGGACGGAATGCGGGCGGGCAGCATGAAGGTCATCTGGTCCCTCCCTTCCGCTCAGCGAGCCTC
>JASIGS010000147.1 GCA_030052355.1 Streptosporangiaceae bacterium
CCGGCCGCGTCGGTGACGGTTACCGGAGTCGTGAGCACGCGGTCAACGCCGACGGTCCGCTGCGGGCCGTGCAGCATCAGCGTCCCGGTAAGCCGGATGTCGGCCGAGGATGACCCGATCAGCACGTCGATCTGGCCTGGCTCGACAATCAGGCGGCCCGACCGGCCGCAGAACGCGGTCCTGTCAGCGTGCAGCCGAAACGTCACCCTGCGGGTCTGCCCGGGTTCCAGCGCCACGCGGGCGAACCCGGCCAGGTACCGGACAGGGCGCGTGACCTGTGCGACCGGATCGTGCAGGTAGAGCTGGACGACCTCCGCGCCGGGCAGCTCGCCGGTGTTGCGTATCGTGCAGCCGATGTCGACGGCCTCGTGCGTAAGCGCCTCTTCGTGGGTGCCGACAGACAGTCCTGAATACTCGAAGCTGGTGTACGACAGGCCGTGGCCGAACGGGAACAGCGGTGTCGGGTCGGCGGCACTGGCGCCGGTGCGCTCGGCGAGCCGGGTCCGGAGGTAAGGCGCGGGTTGGCCACCGATGCCGACAGGGATGCCAATCGGCAGCTTGCCGCTGGGCGTGATGCGGCCGGACAGCACGCCGGCTATCGCACCGGCGCCCTCCTGCCCGGGGAAGAAGGACTGGACGGCGGCCGCGAGCCTGGGTGCGACGTCGCCGAGCGCGTAGGGCCTGCCGGTGATCATCACGAGAACCACCGGCACGCCGGTGTCGAGCACGGCATCGAGCAGGTCCTGCTGCACACCGGGCAACCGCAGGTCGGCCACGTCACAGCCCTCTCCCGAACTGCCCCTGCCGAACAGCCCGGCCTCGTCGCCGAGCACCACGACTGCGAGGTCTGCGGCGGCGGCGCAAGCCGCCGCGTCCGCGATCCCTGACCGGTCCGGCGTCCGCACGTCGCAGCCGCGCGCGTAGCTGATCGCCGTGTCCGGCAACTCCTCGCGCAGCGCCGTCAGCACCGAGTCGAGGTGCACGCCGATGCCGAGCTCCGGATGCCGGTAGCCGACGTGCCTGGGGAAGGTGTAGCAGCCAAGGCCCGATTGCGGGTCGTCGGCAAGCGGCCCGATAACGGCGAGTTGCGCCGAACGGCGGAGCGGCAGCGCCTGCCCGTCGTTCGCGAGCAGCACGACGGACTCCTCGGCGAGCTGCCGCGCCAGCGCCCGGTGGGCTGGCGGGTTCAGGTCGATGTCCGCGCCGTCGTCGTTCGGCTGCCAGCCGGGGTCGAGCAGGCCAAGCTCGAACTTCTGCGTGAGTACCCGCGCAACCGCCTCGTCGACGAAGCGCTCGGGGACCTGCCCCTTGCGCACCGCCTCGGCAAGCGGCTGGCCGAAGCAACGCCGGTGCGGAAGCTCCACGTCCAGCCCAGACTGCAGCGCGGTCGCCCCCGCCTCGGCGGGCGAGCCCGCAACTCCGTGCATGGTCTGGAGGAGCGCGATCCCGTTGTAGTCGGACACGACTGTTCCGGTGAACCCGAGCCTGTCGCGGAGCAAGCCGGTGAGCATGTCCTCGTCGGCGTGACCAGGGATCCCGTCGAGGGCGGTGTACGTCGGCATCACCGAGCGAGCGCCGCCGTGCCTGATGGCCATCTCGAACGGAGGAAGGATGACGTCTGCCAGCGCGCGCGGCCCGAGGTCAGTCGGCGCCATGTTGCGCGCCGCCCGCGATGCCGAGTACCCGGCGAAGTGCTTGAGCGTCGCGATGATTCCGGCGGACTCCAGGCCCTGGACGTACGCGGTGCCTAGCATGCCGACCAGGTAGGGATCCTCGCCGATGGTCTCCTCGGTGCGTCCCCAGCGGGGGTCGCGGCTGACGTCGAGTACCGGCGCCAGCCCCTGGTGCACACCGAGTTCGCGCAAGCTCTGCCCGATCGCCGTGCCCATCAGGTGCACGGTGTCCGGGTCGAACGTCGCACCCCAGGCCAGCGGGGTCGGGAAGATGGTGGCCATCCACGTCGTGACACCGGTCAGGCACTCCTCGTGCGCGACCGCCGGGATGCCGAGCCTGCTGGCCGCGATGACCCGTCGCTGCAGCCTGGCCAGGGCGTGCACGCCGGCTTCCGGCGTCACCGGCGCGGTGCCGAACACCCTGGTGAACTGGCCCAGGCCGTCCGCGATGAGCTCGTCAAGCGGCGTCGAGTCGGCGAACTCGCCCTGCATCGGCGCGACCCCGTCACCGTCTCCGCCGTCGGTCATGACCCAGACCGCGAAGAGCTGCGCCAGTTTCTCGGCGAGGGTCATCCTGGCCAGCAGGTCCGCCACGCGATTTGCGACCGGGAGGGCTGGATCGCGCCATGGCTCCCCAGTGATGGCCGTCGCTGGCGAGTCTTGCCCGGTCGAGGGCTGAATGCGCATCTATCGATGCCTCGTCTCGTTATCAGGGGTTAGGGGCTTCGGCATCAAGTCAGATGCGGGTCAGGGCGGGGGAGCGGTAGACCCCCGCACGACGAGCTCGGTGGCCAGCTCCATCCTGCGGCTGGACAAGGTCAGGCCCTCGATGAGCGTGCCGAGCATCTCGGCTGCGACCCGGCCCATCTCGGCCAGCGGCTGTCGGACCGTCGTCAGCGGCGGCGACGACCACCGGGACACCGGGAGGTCGTCGAAACCGACCACGCTGAGGTCCTGCGGGACACGCAGGCCACGCAGCCTGGCCGCCTCGTACACGCCGAGTGCCTGCTCATCGCTGCTGGCGAAGATGGCGGTGGGCCGGTCGGGAAGATCGAGCAGCGAGCCCGCGCGCAGGAAGCCGCTCTCGTGCTGGAAGTCAGCACTCTGCACGAGTGCCGGGTCATACTGCAGGCCCGCCCGCTCCAGGGCGGACCGGTAGCCGTCAATGCGCGCGCGGCTGCACAGGTAGGTCTCCGGGCCGCCGATCGCAGCGATGCGGGTGTGGCCGAGGGCGACCAGGTGATCGGTCGCTGCCATGCCGCCTGCCCAGTTGGTCGCCCCGACGCCAGGCAGGTCAGGCTCGGGCAGGTTGACCGGATCGATGACCACGAGCGGGATGTCTTCGTCGTGCAGCTGACGGAGCTGATCGTTCGTGAGCTCCGAGGTAACCAGCAGGACCCCATCGGTATCGTGGCTGGCCAGCGCGCTGGTCCAGCTCGCCGGCCTGGCGTTGCCGTGGCGCACCGATGAGACGGCTGCGGCCATGCCGTGTGCCGAGCACCAGTCCTCCACGCCGCGGAGAATCTCCACGGCCCACGGGCTGTCCAGCCCGTTGAACACGATGTCGATCAGGCCCGCGTGGCGTCCCCTGCGGATGCCGGGGTGGCGGTAGTTGCGCTCGCCCAGAAGTTGCTCGATCCGCGCCCGCGTGCGCGCGGCCACGTCGGCATGCCCGTTGACGACCTTAGACACGGTCGGCAGCGACACGCCGGCCTCGGCCGCGATCTCGGCCAGCGTCGGGCGCGCTCGCCGGCCCGGCTGGCCTTGCTGCCCGGGCTGGCCTTGCTGTGCTGGCTGGCCTTGCTCCGGCGGCTGCTGTCCGGACTGCGTCGGCACGGCAGGGCGTCCAGGCGCGGCGGGCTTGGCGCTGCCGGAGCGCCGGTCGGAAAGCGCCACCTCGTCCTCACCTTCTTGAGCCCCGCCCGAGGTCCGCAGAGTAGGTCATCGAGACGGCTGCCGAAAGTTATCGTGCGGGTATCGTAGCCGAGCCGTTAGCAGTTCGCGACACTCCGGTCTTACGGATTAGTAAGCGAGAAGCTCCAGGTGATGGCCCTACCACGACATGCCCCGTGACTACCAACTATCGGGTTAAATCCCTGCAAACTTAAGTCTTGACCGGTAACGCGGCGGTTTCTAAGATGTCCGCACGTCGAAACTTTTCTGTGTTACCGCAGGTGCTGATCCGGCGTCCTTTTCGCGCTGGTAACAGATACTCTGTACTGCTTGCCAGCGGGCTGAGGGACATATCACGGCTATCAGGGAGATGGGTGCCAGATGCTCTACCTGGCTCGGCGCTTGGGTCTCTACCTGGTGACTGCGTTTGCGGCGATCACCATCAACTTCTTCATCCCGCGCATGATGCCGGGCAACCCGGCGGAGATCGTGTTCTCCCGGCTGTCCGCGAACGGGATAGTCACGCCCTCCGAGTACAAGGCGCTGGAAGTCGCGTTCGGCCTGAACTCGCACGCGAGCCTGGTGAGCCAGTACTTCAGTTACTGGGCGCAGCTCTTCCACGGCAACCTTGGCACGTCGATCACGTACTACCCGTCCACCGTAGCCAGCGTCATCGCCAGCGCGCTGCCCTGGACCCTGGTGCTGGTCGGGCTGTCGACGATCATCAGCTTCATCATCGGGACCACGATCGGGACCATCGCGGGCTGGCGCCGGGGCGGCTGGCTGGAGGGCATGCTGCCGACGACGACCTTCCTGCAGGCGATGCCGTACTTCTGCCTGGGCCTGGTGCTCGTCGAATACCTGGCCGTGAAGAACCCATGGTTCCCGGTCTACGGTGGCTACGCTCAGGGCGACGTCATCGGCTTCAACGGCGCGTTCCTGCAGAGTGCGGTTTACCACGCCATCCTGCCAGCCTTCACGATCGTCGTGACGTCGATGGCCGGCTGGATCGTGGGCATGCGGAACATGACGGTGACGACGCTCGGCCAGGACTACGTGATGGTCGCCCAGGCGAAGGGCCTGTCGCGGCGCCGGGTCATGATCACCTACGCTGCGCGCAACGCGATCCTGCCCAGCTTCTCCAGCTTCGTCGTCGCACTGAGCCTCGTGGTGACCGGGTCCGTGCTGGTGGAGTACGCGTTCTCCTACCCCGGCATCGGTTACGTGTTGTTCCAGGCGGTCGACAACGAGGACTACCCGTTGATGCAGGCCGTGTTCCTCATCATCACACTGAGCGTGCTCGTCGCTAACCTGCTCGCCGACTTCGTCTACGTCCTGCTCGATCCGCGGGCACGTCAGGAGGCCTGAAGATGGCGCTCAGCTCCACCCAGACATCGCCGGAGATAGTGGCCGCCGACGTCACGGCGGCTCAGCGCGGCAGGCGCCTGCCGCGGCTATCGGCCAAGATCATTGTCGGCCTCGCGTTGCTCGCGTTCTTCGTGCTGATGGCGGTCATCGGGCCCATCGTGGCTCCGTACGATCCGTCGGCGGTCGGCACCGATGTGCTCGCGGCGCCGTCGGCCGCTCACCTGCTCGGCACGACCAACAATGGCCAGGACGTGCTCTCCGAGCTGCTAGTAGGATCGCGCGCGACGCTCATCGTGGCGTTCGTGGCCGGCGGGCTCGCTACCGTGCTATCGGTGATCTTCGGGGTCACTGCCGGCTACCTGGCCGGCAGCACCCGCGGCGAGCTGCTGAACATGCTGTCCAACATCTTCCTGGTCCTCCCGGTGTTCCCGCTGCTGGTGGTGCTGACCGCCTTCCTGCCCAACGCCAGCGCCTGGATCGTCGCTGTGGTGATCGCGCTCATCGGGTGGGCGTGGGGCGCTCGGGTACTCCGGGCGCTGACACTGGCGCTGCGCAACCAGGACTTCGTCCAGGCGGCGCGCGCGGTGGGCGAGCGAACGTGGCGGATCATCCTGTTCGAGATCCTGCCCAATGAGATCGCGGTGGTCGCCGCCAGCTTCCTGTTCACGGTGATCGCGGCGATCCTCCTGTACACGGGCCTGATCTTCCTCGGACTCGGCAACACCAACGAGTGGAGCTGGGGGCTGATCCTCTACTGGGCGCAGAACGAGGAGGCGCTGACGGTGGGCGCCTGGTGGTGGTTCATACCCGTCAGCCTCTGCACCGCGTTGCTCGGTACCTCGGTCGGGCTGATCGGGTTCGGCATCGACGAGTTCATCAACCCCCGGTTGCGGGCCGCCGGCCTGAGCAGGAAGGAACTGCGGTCGATGAGCATGAACCAGGGCCTGACGCCGGTTTACCGGAACTCGCAGGAGACCACGCGATGACGAGGCCGATTGACGAGGCTCGCTGGCCCGTGCTGGAGGTCAGCGGGCTGTGCGTGGACTACGGGCACGGTGCCGACGTGACGCACGCGGTCATCGACGCCGATCTCGTGCTGCACCGCGGTGAGGTCATTGGCCTGGCCGGGGAGAGCGGCAGCGGCAAGTCCACGCTGGCTTATGGCATGACGAGGCTGCTCCGCCCGCCGGGACGGATTACCGCCGGCAAGGTGGTGTTCCGTCCGGACGCGGCCCGGCCGGACACGGCGGTGGACCTGCTCGATCTCGATATCGAGGAGCTGCGCCGGTTGCGCTGGCGCGAGATATCTATCGTGTTCCAGTCCGCGATGGCGGCGCTTAACCCGGTCATCAACATCCAGGCTCAGCTCATCGACACCCTGAAGGCCCACCGCCCGGAGATGACCAGGGAAGTGCGTTACGAACGCGCGGTCGAGCTGCTACGGCTCGTCGGCATCAGCGCCGACCGGCTGCGCAGCTTCCCGCACGAGCTGTCCGGCGGCATGCGGCAGCGCGTCATGATTGCGATGGCGCTCGCGCTTGAGCCGCAGATCGTGATCATGGACGAGCCGACGACGGCGCTCGACGTCGTCACCCAGCGGGAGATCCTGCAGGAGATCATCGAGCTGCGGGACAGGCTGGGCTTCTCTGTTCTGTTCATAACCCACGACCTGTCGCTGCTGCTCGAGCTAGCCGACAAGATCGCCGTGATGTACGCCGGCCGGCTCGTGGAGCAGGCGCCTGCGGGCCAGCTCCTCAGCGCCCCGCGGCACCCGTACAGTCTGGGCCTGCTCCGGTCGTTCCCATCGCTGCACGGTCCGCGGCGCGCCCTGACCGGCATCCCCGGCTCCCCGCCGGACCTGAGGAACCTGCCCAGCGGATGCGCGTTCCACCCACGGTGCGGCTACGCACTGCCACGCTGCTCGGCGGACGTGCCCCAGCTCGTCCCGCCGCCGGATTCGCCGGGCCGGCTCGTCGCCTGCTGGCTGCAGGACGGGTTCACCGAGCGACCGGAGGAGTTGTCCCGGCCCGAGCCAGCGGCCGGCAGCCGATTGGCACCCACCGTGCCGACAGCTAGCGACCGCGAGGTAGCCCTGTGACCACGCAAGACTCGGTGACCGCGCCCGCCCGGGACGAGACGTCCGCGGTACTGGTCGCCCGTGGCCTGACCAAGCACTTCAAGGTGCACCGCAAGGTGCGCGGGACCACGATACGCAGCTCCATCGTGCACGCGGCCGAGGACATCAACCTGGAGCTGTACCCCGGCAAGGTGACCGCGGTCGTCGGGGAGAGCGGTTCGGGGAAGACGACCGTGGCCAGGATGCTGGCCAGGCTCATACCGCCGACCGCCGGGCAGATCATCCTGAACGGTGAGCCCGTTGGCAGAAGGCACGTGCTCGACTACCGGCACAAGGTCCAGCTCGTCTTCCAGGACCCGTTCGCTTCGCTCAACCCCGTGCACGACGTCCGCTACCACCTGGCGCGCGCGCTGAAGGTGCATCACAAGGCCAGCGGCCGGGAGGGACTCGACGCCGCCGTCGCGGACCTGCTGGCCAAGGTGAAGCTGGAACCGGCCGGTCAGTTCGTGCGCAAGCTCCCCCACGAGCTGTCGGGCGGCCAGCGTCAGCGCGTCGCGATCGCCAGGGCGCTCGCTGCCCAGCCGTCCGTCCTGCTCGCCGACGAGCCGGTTTCGATGCTCGACGTGTCGATCCGGATCGGCGTGCTCAACCTCCTCGGCGAGCTCCGCGACGCCGCGGGGATGGCGCTGCTGTACGTCACCCACGACATCGCTTCCGCCCGGTACTTCGCCGACACCGTAACCGTCATGTACGCGGGAAAGGTGGTCGAGTCCGGCCCGAGCCTGGAGGTGACCGACAACCCGTCCCACCCGTACACACAGCTGCTGCTCTCGGCAGCTCCCGACCCGGACCGGCCGAGCCCGCCGGTCATCAGAGCAGGGACCATCCCGAGCCTGATCGACCCGCCATCTGGGTGCAGGTTCCATCCCCGCTGCCCGTTCGTTATGCCCATCTGCTCGACCCAGACTCCGCCCGACTTCGAGGTCGGCGCGGACCACACAGCAGCCTGCTGGCTGCGCCAGGTCGGCCAGGGAAGCCCGGCCGGCTCCCCGCTCCCCGCTGACCGCCCGTCCTAATGATCCCGGAGGACAAGTGAGACACAAGATCAAGATAGCCAGTGCAGGCATCTGCGCTATCGCAGCAGTGGGCCTGTCGGCCTGCGGCTCCTCGTCGTCTGCGCCGCCCAGCTCAAGTAGCACCGGCGCCAGCACGGCTACCAACACGGTCACCATGGAAAGCAGCCCGACGGGCCCGCTGACCAGGAGCTTCAACCCCTATGTCAGTGGCAGCGCGGGGGCTGTCCTCGGGCTCACTGACATGATCAACGAGCCGCTCCTGCAGTTCGACCTCATGAAGCCCGGCGTCTGGTACCCGTGGCTGGCGACGAACTACGCGTGGTCAAACGGCGGCAAGACGATCACCTTTACGATCCGCAGTGGGGTCAAGTTCACCAACGGCGACCCCTTCAACGCATCCACCGTGGCGTTCGTCTTCAACATGCTGAAGAAGTACCCGGTGCTCAACAGCGGCGGGTTCCCGATCGTCAGCGCGACCGCGCCGAGCGCCACGTCGGCCGTCATCACGTTCTCCTCGTCGGAGTACGCGGCGCTCTACAACATCGCCGGCACGGTGATGGTGGACCAGAAGATCTGGAGCAAGATCTCTAACCCGTCGACCTACACCGACCCCACCCCGGTCGGCACCGGTCCCTACGTGTTCGACACCTTCTCCACCGGCGGCGTGCTGCTGAAGAAGAACCCGAGCTACTGGCAGCCAGGCAAGCCAAAGGTTGCCTACCTGGACTTCCCGGCCTACGACTCCAACACCACGGCCAACCTGGCCCTCGAGAGCGGCGCTCTGACCTGGGGTGGCAACTTCGTCAGCGACATCAAGACGGCCTACCTCGCCAAGAGCTCGAACTACCACGTCTGGGACGCGCCCCTGCAGACCGAGACGCTCATTCCTAACCTGAAGGACTGGCCGCTGAGCGACCTGGCTGTCCGCCAGGCCATCTCGTTCGGCATCGACCGCACCGCCATCTCCGCTGACGGTGAGGACGGACAGCAGCCGCCTGCCATCCAGCCAGGCTCCCTGACCCTGCTGACGCTGCCCACCGACGACAGCTACCTGACGCCGGCGACATCGACGGCCGCCTACACCACCTCCTACAACACGGCCAAGGCCAAGTCGATCCTGAAGGCCGCGGGCTTCACGTTGCACAGCAACGGCTACTTCTACGACGGCAGCAAGGAGCTGGCGTTCACCATCATCGACCCGACCGCTTACACCGACTTCGACGACGACAACGCGATCATCGCGTCGGACCTGAAGGCGGTAGGCATCGCCGTTACCGCCCAGGGCGTCTCCGTGGACGCGTGGAACGCGGACATAGCCGACGGCGACTTCCAGGCGACCTCGCACTGGGGCACCGGCGGCACCAGCCCGTACTACGACTACAACGGCTACCTGAACAGCGCACTGACCGCCCCGATCGGCAAGACGGCAGTCGGTGACTACGAGCGCTACGACAACCCGGCGGCGGACGCCGACCTGGCAACGTTCGCAGGCAGCAACAGCCCGACCGTGCAGAAGAACGCGATTGTCGCGCTCGAGAAGATCGTGGCGACCCAGCTCCCGGTGATCCCGATGTTCTACGGCGTGGCCTGGGACGAGTACGAGACGACCAACTTCACCGGTTGGCCGAGCCCGTCCAACGAGTACGACCCGGGCGAGCCCAGCGGGCCGTTCAACGAGTACACCGTCCTGCAGCTCGTGCCTAAGAGTTAAGACAAAGAGTTAAGAGGCACAGGCAAGCTGCCCGGCCGCGGCCCACAGGCCGCGGCCGGGCAGTGCTCGCTGGCAGATACTGGTGGCTGGCGAGTTCAGTGCCTGCAGGTAAGTCCTAGAGTCCGAGGCTCACGCAATTCCATCCATGACTGATAAACGCGTCGTGCGGATCGCGATGAACGGCGTGACCGGCCGGATGGGTTACCGCCAGCACCTGGTCGGCTCGATCCTCGCGATAAGGGAGCGCGGCGGAGTGCCGCTGCCAGGCGGCGAGGTCGTCTGGCCGGAACCGGTGCTGGTCGGCCGGGACGCCGGCAAGCTCGCGGCCATCGCGGCCAGGCACGGTCTGCCGGAGTGGACCACCTCGCTGGATGAGGCGCTTTCCGACCCGGCCACCGAGGTCTACTTCGACGCGCAGACGACGTCGCTCCGCGCTGCGGCGGTCCGGGCCGCCATCGCGGCCGGCAAGCACGTGTACGCCGAGAAGCCACTGGCCAGCTCGCTCGCGGAGTCGCTGGACCTGGTCCGGCTGGCCAGCGACGCGGGGCTGCGCGGGGGCGTCGTGCAGGACAAGCTCTTCTTGCCCGGCATCGTCAAGCTCAGGCGGCTGGTCGAGGGCGGCGTGCTCGGCCGGATCCTGTCGGTTCGCGGCGAGTTCGGGTACTGGGTTTTCGAGGGTGACTGGCAGCCCGCCCAGCGCCCGAGCTGGAACTACCGCGCGGAGGACGGCGGGGGCATCGTCCTCGACATGTTCCCGCACTGGCGTTACCTGCTGGAGGGCGTCGTCGCCCCGGTCCGCTCGGTCTACGCGGCCGCGGCGACGCACATCCCGGTCAGGTACGACGAGGCCGGCAAACCCTACGACGCGACGGCGGACGACGCCGCGTACGCGATCTTCGAGCTCGACGGCGGCGCGATCGCTCAGGTGAACTCGTCGTGGGCGGTCCGGGTTCACCGGGACGAGCTGGTCGAGTTCCAGCTAGACGGCACGGACGCCAGCGCGGTCGCCGGGCTGCACGG
>JASIGS010000148.1 GCA_030052355.1 Streptosporangiaceae bacterium
GTGCTGCAAGGCTGGTGTGTTGTGATTGCCGGCCGCGATCACCGCGATGCCGTAGCCATCGACATTCGAGTTCCCGCACAGCGCGCTGCTGGAGAAGTTCTCATCCGCCGTGTTCGTGATGTCCTTGACGGTGTTATGGATCAGGTAGATGTCGCTGCACGAGCCGTGGTGGAGGAAACAGGCCGACAGGTGCCCCGGATCGCTGCGCACGGTCACGTAGATTCCAGCCGGCGTCTGATCGGTCCCGTCATAGGTGTAGTTCTCCACGGTCAGCCCGTAGATCTCTACGCTGCGGGAGTCGACGATGCTGACTCCGCCCGCGTCCGACCAGTACTGGTTCGGGTTGACGTCGTTCGAGTTCACCGTGCCGAGGTCGAGCTCGGCGAACGAGTGCGGCTCCGGGGCGATCTCCAGCAGGGCCGCCGAGGTCTTGCTCCACACGTGCAACGGGGAGGTGAACACTCCGGACAGGCACAGCACGGTCGTGCGCCCGATCGCGTTCTCGTGGCCCGCGATCCAGCTGTTGACCGTGCCGGACGAGGCACCCTGGGACGTGCGGAACGTCACGCTGCACGACCGGGGCCCGGCGATCTTGGTCCCGGTCGGGGTCTTCGGGTTCGGGATCAGGTGGTCGTTGTCGCGCGGCGCCCGGCCGGTTCGCTCGATCCGGAAGTCCCCGGCCCTGACCGGCGGAGCGGGCTGGCGCAGCACGCCGGTCCCGGCGGAGCTCGCAGTCGCGGCCGCGGCATCCGCCGAGGTTGTGGCCGCTCCTGTCACCCCCATGGCCAGCGCTGCGGCCGCCATAATTTCCAACACCGGTATCCGTCGCGACACCGCCATGACTGCTCTCTTCCGGCCGCCTGCGCCCCGCTCCAGGGATTTAGCGACCCCCTGCCGGGAATGAGAACACCCATATTGCCAGCCAGCTCGCGTGCTGGTCTCGATTTCGGCTATTCGGCCACATGAGTCACGGCGATATCGCACCTTTGCCTGGATCGCCCGCTCTGCCGAAGGCTGACTTACGCCTGGCGAGACAGACCGGTCCATGGCCGGCCGTTGGATAAAAGCTTGCATTCTAAAGCTTTATAACGAAAGAATAACGTATGCCGAGAGCGGTGCTCCATTTCAGCCTCGAGGGCGTCTCACAGACGGGGCAGTGTGACGTTATATTTTACCTATAGCGCTTAATTGTCCTGCTAGCCCGGTAATCAGGTGTCAATGGGGAGGAAGCGGACAATACTGCCTAGATTCAACTGCGCGCGCGACCGGCTGGCCAGGCACGAGGCCAGCCGAGCTATAAGTCCGCAAATCAGTTCTTATTGACTGGACAGTGTGTCTCCGGACACCGGCAAGGCAGGAGCCCATGCAACGAGACGTCGCTCGGTCGGTGCGGCATGCGCATCGGCCGGCCGAGCACCTGGCTGGCAGATCTTTCGCGGTTATCATTGAAAGCGACCAGGGCCAAAGTCTCACCGATCTTGCGCTATTGCGCCGCTCCATTATTTGCCGTCCGGAAATTGTCAATTCTGCCGCGGCAGGAGAATCCTCCGACCGGCTGCGGTTCAGGGCAGTCCTCAGATGACCCACGACGCCGACCGCGCGCCAGTTCCGGGCGCGCTTCCGCTGCCGCCCGGGGCGACCGGAGCCGCCATCTGGCAGATGACCAACGGTAACGGCCGCGACCCGGTTGGCAGCAGCGGCGCCAGCGAAAGCGGCACGCTGAACACGGTCAACGCGAACGGAAACGGACAGCTGCCGGTGAGCGAGGCCCCAGCCGTAGGTTGGCAGGCAACAGAGAGTAATGGAAGCGCGGCGCTGGCCGCGCTGCACCTGAACGGAGCACAGGCCCCGGCGCACCCGAACGGCGGCGGGACAGCCGCGCCCGACGAGGACGTGAGCGAAGCAGAAGCTGCCCACGACGCGGTCGCCGTAAGCGACACCCTGAACTTTCACACAATCGACATACTGTGCACTCAGTTCCAGTCGATCTGTGCGTCGGCCGTGGACCCGCTGGAAATCTCCAGTGCGCTCGAGTTCGAGGGCATAAGTGACCAGGCGGCGCGTGAGCGTTACGGCGCACCGAACGTCTTCGCGCTGGCCGAGGAGCTGTACCTGCGGGTGCCGCGGGACCCAGCCGAGCCCGAACCTGCTCCGGACCCGTGGTCGGCGCACCGGCTGCGGCCGGCCGTGCACGGGGTGCTGTACGGCCTGCCCGCGGTGTGCTTTCCCGCGGCGGCCGGCCTGCTGATCGGGACCGGTGTCCTGACCATGCTCGTGGTGGCGCTGCTCACCAGCTGGGCCGCCAGCCAGGCCCTCGCCTACCTCGGTTACCTGCAAATCGGCCGCGGCAACCCCGACCACGCCCGGCGGCTGCTTCGGGCCGGCCTGCTGGCCGGCCTCATACTCATGGTGCTCGCCATGGCCGCACTCTCGGAGGTAATCCACGTGCGGCCGTCGGCGCTCCTGTTCGGCGTGGGGCTAGGCGCTTACATGCTTGGTGCCACGGTGCTGCTGGTACTCGGCGAAGAGCGGCTTGTCATCATCGTGCTCGCGCCTGGCGTGCTGGCCAGTGCCGCCTACCTGCTGCTCACCCGGCCGCCCTGGCTGGAACCGACAGTGTGGGGCGCGCTCGCGGCGACCCCGTTCCTCGCCCTCGTGCTTGCGCTCTTCCGCACCACCTGGAGGGCAGACCGGGTCGCGGCTGCTCACCACCGTGGCTCAGGTCCGCGTAACCGCCTCTTCGCCCTCGCGGACCTGGGCAACGCGCTGCCGAGCGCGGGATTCGGCTTGGTCGCTGCTTCGCTACTGGTCCTCCCCGTGGTCACCGGTGTGCACGGCCACGGCGGCGTCAACACCGGAGCGCTGCTCGCGTCGCTGCCTCTCGCGCTCAGCATGGGCGCGGCGGAGTGGCGGCTGATCTGGTACCGCAGGCGCATTCAGCGGGTGCTGGCCCGCACCGGGCGGGTCCGTGACTTCGCAGAGCGCGCGAGCGGGGTGCTGATGCTAGCGCTGCTGCAGTACCTGATCGTGCTCGTGGTCCTGGCGGGCGCCGTCGTGGCGGTGGCGATCAGGGCAAAGCTGGTCGAGGTCAACTCGGCGGCGATCATTCAGATCGCCGCCTACATCGCCCTCGGCGGGGCGATGTTCGTCTCGCTGCTGTTGCAGGCCTTCGGCAGCCGGATCTTCCCGCTCGTCAGCTGTGCGATGGCGCTGGGCGTGGAAATCTTCTTCCGCGGCCGGTGGGAACTGGGCCAGATCGTGGTCTGCGTGGACCTGCTGCTGGTGCTGCTCGGCTACGCGTTCGCCGTGCTCGGCAACGTGGTCAGGTACACGTGACAAGCCAGCCGCGCCGCGGCGCAGGCTGATCAATTCGCATCAGGGGGGAACAGATCCAGATGAAGGTGGCACTCATCAGCGAGGGCACCTACCCGCACCAGTTCGGCGGCGTGAGCGTCTGGTGCGATCAGCTGGTCCGTGGCTTGCCGGAGCACCAGTTCACTCTCGTCGCGATCATGGCTACCGGCGTCGAGCCGCAGGCCTGGCAGCTGCCCAAGAACGTGGCGTCGGTCGTGAAGGTGCCGTTGTGGGGGTGGCCGTCGGCCGGCCCTGCCGCTGGCCGCCGGGCCGAGCCGCGATTCCTGCCGCTGGTGAGCAGGCTGGTCGATGCGCTGATCGATCCCTCGAATGACGCGCAGCTGCGGTTCAGCGACGTCATGCGCGAGATGTTCGAGTACGCCAGGGATGGCGATCTCACCTCCAGCTTCACCACCCAGGACGTGGTAGCCACGATCTGCGCAGCGTGGCAGAACCGGCCGCCGTTTGTTGGCGAGCAGTCACCGACCTTGCGAGACGCGCTGACGGCGATGCAACTCATCGAGCACTCGCTTCGGCCGCTCTCGCACCCGCCCGTCGAGGTCGACGTCGTGCACGCGGTGTGCAACGGGTTGTCCATCCTGCCGGCGCTCACCGCGAAGTGGCAGTACGGAACGCCCGTGATCCTCAGCGAGCACGGAATCTACTTGCGTGAGCAGTACCTCTTCGGACGTCAGGCGCCGTACCGCTGGCCGGTCAAGTCGCTGTACCTGAGCTTCCTCCGGCGGCTGTCCATGCTGGGCTACACCGAGGCCGACCTGATCACGTCCTGCAACATCTACAACCGCCGCTGGGAGGAACGGCTCGGCGCCGCGCCGGACCGCATCCGCACCGTCTACAACGGCGTTGACCCGGCCAACTTCCCGGCTCTCACCGGCGAGCCGGACGAGCCGGCCATCTCCTGGGTTGGCCGCATCGACCCGATCAAGGACCTGGAGACGTTGCTGCGGGCGTTCGCCCTGGTACACGACGAACTGCCGGGGGCACGGCTGCGGATATTCGGTTCTCCGCCCCGGGGCCGGGAGTCATACCTGGAGCGCTGCCAGGCCCTGGCGCACGGCCTCGGCATCGCTGAGACGGCCACCTTCGAGGGGCACATCAGGAATCCGCGCGACGCACATGACCGCGGCCGGATCGCGGTGCTCTCCAGCGTGTCCGAGGGCTTCCCCTACACCCTGATCGAGGCCATGATCTGCGGTCGGACCTGCGTCGCGACCGACGTCGGCGGCGTGAGTGAAGCCGTCGGCGACACGGGCTTTGTCGTTCCACCCCGGCGGCCAGAGCTGATGGCGGATGCGTGCCTCAAGCTCCTGCGGGACAAGGAGCTGCGGCACCGCCTGGGTGCGGCCGCCCGGCTCCGCGCGCTGGAACTGTTCACTGTTGACGGCGCTATCAGCCGGTTCGACGAGATCTACAGCTTCCTCGGCTCCGGCCACATGCTGCCCGCGGCGCCACCGGAGCCGGACGCGGACGATGCTGAGCAGCCAAGCCTGGCCGAGGAACTAGCGAGTTAGCCCACGGCTGCCGATCGAGGCCGGCGGTCCAGCAGGGGCTGTCAGCGTAGCGGCTCGGCGTCGTCGGCCGTGTTGACCGGCCGGTTCTGAGTGAACTCGGCCAGCAGTTCGTCTGGGTCAATCTCGCTCGCCGGCATGCGGTCCCACGGGTTGTCGCCGCCATGGTCAGTCACGTACGCCAGGCCGGCGTTCCGCCTTGAAGCCAGCCAGTAGGCGTCACCGAAGGAGTGCCGGGGCACGGAGTACACCAGGTGGAAGAACTGTCTCGCAGGCCGCGACCGGGCCCAGCGTGGCACGGCCAGCTCGAGGTAGGTCCGCCACGTTCCCTCAAAGGTGCCGAGCAGATCGGCCTGGTCGGCGTACGCCTGGACCGGATGCACGCCGTGGTTGTAGGCGACCAGGACGGTGCCCATCTGCCGTGCTGAGTAGGTCAGGCTCGCGTAGTGACTGACCTGGTCGGTTCCCGCGGCGCTGCGATCGAAGAACACGCTCGTCACGCCGTACCAGTCCTGATAAAGACCGATGTCAGCGAGGACCTCGGTGGGCGGGCGACGGCCGTAGTTGGTGTCCACGTATCCGGCGACCGGGATGCCCGCCGCGCTCAGTGGCGCCAGCGCGTCGATGAAGGCCGGGTCGCACTGGCCACTCGGGCCGCTGTCCGGATTCAGCACGACCAGCTCGATGTGCGGTGCCTGCTGCACGAGCGAGGCCCACTCGCGCGGGTGGGTAAGTGGATGGAAATACGCCGGAACGATGAGCTTCGGGATTTTCTGCTGAGCGGCTTCCGGGCTCACGAGTACCTCCTCAATTAGCCGGCGATGCGGCTCGCAGCGTTCAGCCAAATCGTTGCTGGCGCATGATATTTCGGCTAGCTATATGATATGTCCTTCGAGCGCCTCGCGCCGCCCGGTCCTGATATGCGGCTCAGGCGGACTGGCCCGATGCACCTGAGCGGGCGCGGTCAGGCCGTAAGCGCGTCGTGGCGTGCCACTATTTGCACTCGTAACTCACGTGAATGAGCAACCGCGCTTTCAGGAAAAACTCAGCTGTCCTGCCGGCAGCTTGGGTTCAGTAATAGGTAAACCGGCGGCGGAGGACGTACTGGCCGGTGGCGCGGAATTTATCGGCTCACAATCTGGTGGACGCATTCCTGGCCAGGGGTGGCCAGGCGATGGCGGTGAATGACGAGTGGCCGGCCAGACTCAGCGGCCTTGATGATGATGCCGGGTGCTGGTCTCCCCGTCACCCGGCCGGGCTGACGTCGGCAGCGGTCAGGACCCACCGTGACGGCACGAGTAGACCCGCTCTGTCGAGCTGGCCACTTTGCGGTCGTTGTTCCGCAAAGTGCCCCGCTCGTCCCGCGCGCCGAAAGCGACCTTGTATGCTAATTGCTGCGGGCGGCACCGATCAGACGGAATAGCCAGCCGCGACGACCCGCAGCCGAAGACCTGAATCGATCGGGGCCGACGCGATGCTCATGCGACGAAGGCGCTCCCGAACGCGGGTCAGGCGAGGCCGGAGGCCCGCACGTACGTGGCGGCTCCGATACTGGCATTCCCGGCTTAGCCGCCGCTACAGCGCCTGGCATTCCCGGCTTACCAGGCACTACGAGCTCTGGCGCTCCCGGCTCACCCCGCGACGGCTGCTGCTGGTCGCGGCGAGTGCGGCGATTGCCGGCATCGTCATTGCCTTGCCGCCCGTGTGGTCATTTATCAGCGGCGATTCGCCACCGTGCCAGCAATTGCTGGTACCTGCCTACTTCTATCCCGGCGCGAACTGGACTAAAGCTATTCGCAGCCGGCCGGTACCCGACCTCATGATCCTCGACATCACCAGCTCGGGGGCGGGCAGCGCACCAAATCGTGTCTATCAGGCGGAGATAAAGCGGGCTAAGACCGCGGGCATCACCATTCTCGGTTACGCCGATACCGACTACGGTCACCGCTCCGTCGGCGCCGTCGAGGCCGATGTCCGGCACTACCGGTCCTGGTACGGCGTGACGAACATCTTCCTCGACGAGGTCGCGAGCGACCGCGGCCAGGTCGGCTACTACGAGCGGCTCTCTGACTACGTACACGGGGTGGACAGCGGCTCGCTCGTGATGCTCAACCCTGGCACGTACCCGGCCCGGGCGTACATGTCGATCGGCGACGTGGTGCTCGCCTACGAGGGCACCTACGCGGACTATCTTCGGATGCGGATCCCGGGCTGGGCCCGGCACTACCCAGCAGCCAGCTTCGCCTACGTGATCTACTCGACGCCGCGATCGCAACTCACGACGGTCATCCGGTCGGCGCTCAGTCGGGGCGCTGGTTACCTGTACGTCACGGACGGCTCCGGGGCCGGACGTTACGGTTCGCTGCCCGGCTACTGGTCGGCGGAAAACGCGACAGTCGCCGCCAACTGCAGCCAGGGACGCAAGCCGTCAGGGCAGTCCTGAGCCCGGTCACGTCGAGGCTCCGGGCGCTCGGGGCCGCCTAGGCCGTCCGGGTCTGCCGGCACAGCAGGACTTTGCTCCGGGCGCCTCGTACGGCCGGAGCAGGACGACGGTGAGCCGCGGCGGCTAGGTGCCGGCCGGCTGCTTCTTGCTGGGCTCGTCCAGCGCGGACGTCACCTTGGCGACGTACAACTCGCTGACGTTCTCGGCCGACAAGGCGGCCGACAGCGCTCCGCGGTTGGCGTCGTTCCCCGCCCGCTCGAACCCATCGAGTGCAGCAACATAAGTGCCCGCGTCGACCGGCGGCATCTTCCCGTTCAGCGCCGCCAGCGCGGCCCGCGCCAGGTCCGCGCCAGCTGTCCGCACCGCGGCCTGATTGCCGGCGGCCGCCGCCTTGTTCAGCGAGCCGATGTCGGCACTGACCGCAGCA
>JASIGS010000149.1 GCA_030052355.1 Streptosporangiaceae bacterium
GCGGTGCTGACCCAGCTCTTCGTCGTCATCGTGGCGATATACCTCCTGCAGGCGCGAAGGTACGACTGGGGCGTTCCGGCCATTCTTCTCGGTGCTGGAGGTTTCGCGTCGCTATTGGCTCCGTCGAGCCTGCGGCTGCTAACTCCTGGCAGGCCGGAGGAAAGTCAGCGACGACCGAAGTCGAATGCGGTGAAATAACCGCCTATTCGTCGCTGGTAAGCCCTTCGCGCAGCTGGGCCAGCGTCCTCGCGAGCAGGCGGGACACGTGCATCTGCGAGATGCCAAGCTCGGTGGCGATCTGCGACTGCGTCATGTTGCCGAAGAATCGCAGCAGCAAGATCCGCTTTTCCCTGGGCGGAAGCTGCTCGAGGAGCGGCTTCAGCGACTCGCGGTACTCGACGCCTTCGAGCGCCTCGTCCACCATGCCAAGGGACTCTGCGACGGCGGGCGCGTCGTCGTCGCCGGAGTCGGGCGCGTCGAGGGAGACCGTCGAGTAGGCGTTCGCGGACTCCAGGCCCTCCAGCACGTCTTCCTCGCTCATCTGGAGGTGCTCTGCGAGTTCCCCGACCGTTGGGGCCCTGCCGAGCCGCTGAGCCAGCTCGCTGATGGCCTTGGCCAGCGCGAGCTTGAGTTCCTGCAGGCGGCGCGGAACGCGCACCGCCCAGCCCTTATCGCGGAAGTGTCGCTTGATCTCGCCGACGATGGTGGGCGTCGCGTAGGTGGAGAACTCAACCCCGCGGTCCAGGTCGAACCTGTCGATGGACTTGATGAGCCCGATGGTGGCGACCTGCGTCAGATCGTCGAGCCACTCACCGCGGTTGCGGAACCGGCGGGCCAGGTACTCGACAAGCGGCAGGTGCAACTCGACAAGCTCGCTGCGGATCTCGAGCCGCTCGGAGTCGTCAGGCGGCAGCGCCGACAGCCGCTCGAACAGCTCACGGGCGTGGCCTCGCTCGCGCGGGCCATGGTGCACCGGCACCTCATCCGCTAGGTCGGCCTCGTCGTCGAGTTCCAGCACCGACGGGACTACACCGTCGGTGTCGTCTGGCGCGGGGACCCCCCTGGCCCGTGCCATCGACGTCATCTCGAACTCCTCGGTCAAGGTGACCTCTGCTTCCCCCGTCACGCCGACCCCGGATCGGGGCGGCTCTTGCGCATCACGATGGCGAGCCTGTCGCCTGGCCCTGTCTCCGCCGCGACGCTGCCTGCGAGAGCCGAGAGCACAGTCCAGGCGAAGGTGTCGCCGGCGGGCGGCCGGGGGTTCAGGCTCGGGACCGATACGGTGATGATCAACTCATCTTGGCTGAGCGCGAAACTGCACTCCAGACTGCTGCCTGGGACCGCCTGGCCGAGCAGCATGGCGCACGCCTCGTCGACGGCAATGCGCAGGTCCTCGATGTCGTCGAGGGTGAAGTCCAGGCGCGCGGCGAGTCCGGCGGTCGCGGTTCGCAGCACCGACAGGTAGGCGCCGTCGGCCGGCATCCGGATGGTGACCTGGTCCTGCGTGCCGCTATCAGGAGACCGGGCCGCTGTGTTTGCTTCGATGGACGACCTCCCAGGCGCCGGGCTCGCTGGTTTGCCTCCCGCGCCGTCGGGTGCGGCCGCGATCGCCGAGGTCGTCTCCTCCGTCACTCATACCTCCCCAGTTGCAGGACTTGCCTGTCGCTCGCGGGCGGTGGCCTCAATGGCAACTTACAGTGACCATTCGATTGCAGGGAAATCGGCTAGGCCCCTTCGTGCTGCCCGAAGCGGACGACCGGCGGACCGCCTCGCGGTCCGCCGGTCGGAAGCTTCGGTTCAGCCCTGCTTGGTCTCCCAGAAGATCTTGCTGATCTCCTCGATCTTGCCAAGCAGTTCGTCTGCCTTTGCCGGGTCGGCGCTGCCCTTCGTGCCGCCCGCCCCTGCCAGCTTGGTTGCCTCGTTGAAGAGCTGGTGCAGGTTTGGGTACTTCTCGAAGTGCGGCGGCTTGAAGTAGTCGGTCCAGAGCACCCACAGGTGGTGCTTGACGAGCTCGGACCGCTCTTCCTTGATCTGCAGGGCCCTGATGCGGAACTCCGGGTCGGAGTTCGCCTGGTACTTCTCGCAGATTGCCTTGACCGACTCTGCCTCGATCCGCGCTTGCGCCGGGTCGTACACGCCACAGGGGAGGTCGCAGTGGGCGTGCACGGTAACCTTCGGCGCGAGGAGACGTGCGAGCAGCCTCATTGATCGCCTTCTCTCATCCGTAGATCACTGGTCTGCCGGTTCCGACATTATCGCGTCGGCCGTTGCCGCAAGCGGGAGGGATGCGTGCGCAGGCGGTTGCCGAGCGTGGCCGGTGTCGCGCGCTGGCCACTGTTGCGGGTCGCTGTCGCCGAGCGCTCCATGGAGCCTGCGCTGCGGCCAGGCGACTGGCTGCTCGCCTGGCGCGGACTTCGGCCTGGGCGTCCGCCGCGGCTGCGAGCGGGCCAGATCGTGATAGCTCGCTACCCGGGCCGGACCGACATGCTCGTGGTCAAGCGCGCGGTGCGCGGGCAACCGGGCGGCTGGTGGCTGGAGTCCGATAATCCCGGCGCGGGGGCGGTGGACAGCCGGTCGTTCGGAGTCGTTCCCCCCGAACTCATCGAGGCGCGCGTGCTGGCGCGCTATCACCGGGCGCGCGGGGCGCGGTGAAAACGCCGCTGGCCCGCCCCGAACGGGGCGGGCCAGCGGACTGTCAGTGCTAAGAGCCGAGTCAGGCCTCGGCGGTAGCGCCGCCTGCCTCGTGCTCGCCCGACTGGCGGGCAACCAGGTCCTGCATCTCCTGCCGGGGCAGGCGCGAGGCCTGCGCCCAGAAGTAGATGATCAGGGCGAACACTGCCACGATGGCGATGTCCCACCAGAACGGGATGCGGTTGGT
>JASIGS010000150.1 GCA_030052355.1 Streptosporangiaceae bacterium
CAGGCTGAGCAGGCGGGTCCGGGTCAGGGTGTCGGGGGCGTCGGGGTCCAGCCGAGAGCGCTGGTCTATGTAGGTGTCGCGCCACTGACGGTGCTTGGCGGCCTGCGCCGCGGCCAGCTGCGCGACTTGGCCGGGCGGGCCGAGGTCGGCGAAGGTCAGTTTCAGCAGGGCCGGGTTACGCGTCTCCGGGTCCGGGGTGCGCGGGTCAGCGAGCCACGCGTTCAGGGTCGCGCGGCCCGCGTCAGTCAGGTGGAAGACCCGGCGACGGCGGCCGCGCGCCTCGGCTTCCTCTAGCAGCAGGCCGAGCTGGGCCAGGCGAGCCGTGTCACGGTACAGCTGGGCACGCGGGACCGGCCAGTACAGGCTGACGGACGACTCGACTTTCGCCTTCAGCTCGTACGGCGTCATCGGCCCGTACCGGGCGATCAGTCCGAGCACGATGAGCTGGGACGGTGTCGGATTGCCGGACACTCTGCCTCCTGGCGGGCAGGCTGATGACGTTCTTGACACCGTATCACTGAGACTATAGATTTCGGTCTCACCTAGACCATCTCAATGAGACTATAGGATCGTGATGCGCTACCACCCGGAGATAGCCCGCGCCCTCGACCGCGTCCCGGCCTTCGACCCGCTGGCCGACCCGGTGGCCACCCGCGCGTACCTGCGCTCCTTGCTGGCCCCAGCCGCCCCGGCCGCCGAACCGGGAGTCGCCGTGACCGACATGGTGATCCCCGGCCCAGCGGGCGAGGTCCCAGTCCGGTTGTACCGGCCTGCGGCCGCGGCTGCTGGCCCGCGCCCGTGCGCCCTGTACTTCCACGGCGGCGCGTTCATCTCTGGCGACCTCGGCACGGGTGACCGCAACTGCCGTGACATCTGCCTGGCAGCCGGCGCCGTCGTGGTCTCCGTCGGCTACCGCCTCGCCCCTGAGCACAAGTACCCCGCCGCTTTCGACGACTGCTACGCGACGCTGTGCTGGACCGCTGACAGCGCAGTGCAACTCGGCATCGACTCCGCCCGCCTCGCCGTCGCCGGGCGGGCGGCCGGCGGCACCCTCGCCGCGGCGGTCGCCCTCGCCGCCCGTGACCGCGGCGGGCCGGCCCTGGCGTTCCAGTTGCTGCTCATCCCGGCCCTCGATGACCGCTGCACGTATCAGTCGATCGCGCAGTCCGCCGACGGCCGGGTCGTTGACGGTCACGTCGCGACCGGTATGTGGCAGCTCTACCTCGAGTCCGCGGCAGACCAGTACGCCGCCCCGGCACGAGCCCAGGACCTTTGCGGCTTGCCGCCGGCGTATCTCCAGATCGGCCAAGCCGACCCGCTGCGCGACGAGGCGCTGGAGTACGCACGTCGCCTCAGCGCCGCTGACGTCCTCACCGAGGTTCACCTGGTGCCAGGGGCCTTCCACCTGTTCGAGGGCTACGCGCCCGCCAGCCGGCTCGCCAGCCGCGCAACCGCCACCTGGACATCAGCCGTCGCCGCCGCTCTGCACCCGGCCGGTCTCCGTTAACCCGTCGTGAGGCAGTCCAGGACTCCCAGGTCGTACAAGATCAATGTGTCACGCGACGTGAGAACCCACACGGTCGCTGGCCGCGGTCACCAGCGCGGCGAACAGGCTCGGGTCGTCGCCCGCCTCCGGGTGCCACTGCACGGCGATCACGAACGGCTCGGCCTGGCCGGCTGGGTTGTCCGCCACCGGGGTCAACTCGGCTGCCTCGATCACGCCGTCGTCGGTCCAGGCGGTCGCGATCAGCCCGGCGCCCAGGCGGTCGACCGCCTGGTGGTGATGCGTCGGCACCGCGGCCTCGCTAGTGCGCAGGATCGAGGCCAGGCGCGTGCCCGGCGCCACGCTGACCTTGTGGGTGCCATGGCCGGCGGCCTCCGGCGAGTGGCCGTCGTGGCCGACGATGTCCGGCAGGTGCTGGTGCAGCGTGCCGCCCAGCGCGACATTGAGCACCTGCAGGCCACGGCAGATTCCGAGCAGCGGCAGGCCAGTTGCCAGCGCGGCCAGGCACAGCTCGATCTCGGCGCGGTCACGGTCGGCATTCGCCGGGCCGCACTGCGGGTGCACGGCCGCGCCGTAGAGCGCGGGATCGATGTCGCCGCCGCCCGAAAGCACGAGCCCGTCGAGCCTCGGCAGCACCTCGGCCACACCGGCCGTCGGCGGGAGCAGCACGGGCACGGCGCCCGCGGCCGTCACCATGTCGGTGTAGCGGCGGGGCAGCAGCACGGCGGGCAGGTCCCAGGATCCCCACCGGGCCGGCAGGGAGTATGCGCTGATGCCCACGACGGGCGGCGTTCCCATGCGTATAACCATGTCACGCGAGGCTAGCGGGCGAGGCCTCGCGGATGGTGGTGAACTCCAGGACCAGGGTTTCCGGGCCGCGCAGGTTGAGGTTGGGCTTGTAAGAAAGCTGGGCCTCGTCGAGCTCAGGCGACAGAACGCGGCGGGAGAACTCCTCGAGCGCCACGGTCGCTTCGAGCCTGGCCAGCGGCGCACCGAGGCAGAAGTGCGGGCCCGCGGCGAACGCCAGGTGCCCCGTGGCCGCGCGCCTGATGTCGAAGGTGTCGGGGTTGTCGAACACCGCGGGATCCCGGCCAGCGGCGGCCAGCAGCAACAGGACCAGTGCGCCATCCCTGGCGGTGACGTCGCCGACCCGCATGCCGCC
Organism: Streptosporangiaceae bacterium; assembly: GCA_030052355.1. The sequence goes on from JASIGS010000150.1 coordinate 2,667, forward strand.
GCGGGCAACCCGGCCCGTCAGCTGGACGGGGGCGTCATAGCGGAGCGTCTCCTCGACGGCCGACGCGGCTAGGCCGGGATCGGCCCGCAGCAGGTCAAGCTGGGCGGGATGGCGGAGCAGCGCGAGTACCGCGTTGGAGATCAGGCCGACAGTGGTCTCGTGCCCGGCAACGAGCAGCAGGACGCACGTCGCGATCAGCTCTGCCTCGGTGAGCGTCTCGCCGTTGTCTTCGGCCCTGATGAGCGCGGACAGCAGGTCATCCTCGGGGTGTGCACGGCGGGCCGCGATCAGCTCGGCGAAGTACTCAGCGAACTCGTCGCTGGCAATCCGCGCCGCCTCCGCCCTCGCGCGAGCCTGGTCGAGGTCCGGCCCGAACTCCGGCTGGAGCGAGTGGGCCAGCCTGGCCGACCACCCGGCGAACCGCGGGTGGTCCGCCACCGGCACGCCGAGCATCTCGGAGATGATCCGAACCGGCAGCGGATAAGCGAGCTGGCTGACCACCTCGAGGTGGCCGGCCACGGCCGCCGCGTCCAGCAGCTCGGTGGTGACGGCCCGGATCCTGGGCTCCAGCCTGGCGACGGTCCTCGGCGTAAAGGCCTTGGACACCAGGCGCCGCAGCCTGGTGTGGTCAGGCGGATCGAGTGACAGGAACGACGGCCTGCCGCGGCTACGGTCCCGCTGTGCGGCGAGGATGGACCTGCCCCGTTCGCTGCTGGCATTCGGATGCCGGAGCACGGCCGAGCAGTCCGCGTGCTTGCCGACCACCACCAGGACGCCGTCGGCGGCGGCGAACGGCGATGCCTCGCGCAGCCCGGCCAGCACGGGGTAGGGGTCAGGGAGCGCCGCGGGGTCGGCGAGGTCGCTCAGTGCTGGCCGGGTGGCGGCGCTCATGCTGTGCTCCGCGGTGTGCTTGGGGCTGCCGCTGCCGCGGCCGCGGGACCGTCCTGACCCGCGGGACTGGTACCGGAACCTCCGGGTGGCCTGACCGCCGCGCAGGCGGCCGCGATGGGGCCGAGCAGCTCAGCCAGCCGGGTGGTCCTGTCGGCCCCCAGCGCTGCCCAGGGCCTGGCCGCCGCGCGGTCGGTGGCGCGTTCAGCCTCCTGGTACAAGGCCACTCCCGCCTCGGACGCCGCGGCGTCGGGGCGGAGCAAGCCGCGGTCGGCCAGCCGGACAGCCGCGGCGTCCCAGTCGGCGTCGGCCCAGCCGCGGATCGGCTGCAGCTGCTCGCGGGTCCAGCCCCACGCCTCCCGGCCGTACGCGCCGCCGGCCGCGAGGTCGACTCCGGTGCGCAGCACGAGCGCCTCGGAGC
>JASIGS010000151.1 GCA_030052355.1 Streptosporangiaceae bacterium
GTCCCAGGATCGAAGCCGGTGAACATCAGCACTTCGCAGCCCGCGCTGCGCAGGGCCGTGACCGCCTGGTCGAACGTGGTCGCCAGCGCGGCCGGGTCCGCTCGGGGCCGCAGCAAGTCGTTGCCGCCGGCCGCGATGCTGACCAGGTCGGGTGCGAGTTGCAGCGCGGCCGGCAGCTGGTCAGCCACGACCTGACCGAGCAGCTTGCCGCGGATCGCAAGGTTCGCGTAGCGCAGACCCGGCGAGCTCTCCGCGAGATGCCCGGCGAATCTGTCCGCCCAGCCTCGGCACTCTCCGTCGGGATACTCGTCGCCGTATCCCTCTGTGAAACTGTCGCCGAGCGCGACAAACGAGCCGATCGGGAGCATCCGCGCCTGCCTCCATCCGCCTGTAGCCGGTAGCGGCCGGCCCTCGCGGGGCCGGCCCGGTCGCAGGCTAGCAGCCGCCCTGGCCGTCCAGGGCCAGAGGACTGGGGGCCCGGCCACGCGGGACCCGTGACGCAATAACCCGCGCGATACAAACGAATTAATGGCAGTGTCACGTTCGCGTAACGGTTCGCCTGCGCTCTTGAGCTGCCACGGCGCCCAGTTCTACGCTGGCCGAAGCTGCTCTGGTAAGCGCTTTCCTCACTACCGGCCCCAGTTCGGACGTCGCCGCAGTTAGCGGCCGGTAACCCGGGTAAGCGCTTCCCGAGATAAGCGCTTCCCGAGATACTGGCGCAAGCCAACGCTGGCGGAAGAGGAGGACCCGTGAGCGCCGAGTCCGTCACGTCACCCAGTCAGCCGCCCACCATCTACGACGTTGCACGGCTGGCCGGAGTCTCCATCGCATCGGTCTCGCGGGTGCTCAACGGCCAACGCAACCCCCGCGCCGAGACGAAGGAGCGGGTGCTGGCGGCCGTCGCCGAGCTCGGGTTCGTACCTGACCAGGCGGCGCGGGCGCTGAGCGCGAAGCTCAAGGAGACCGTCGGCATCGTCGTCCGGCGACCGCAGTGGTACTACAGCAGCGCCTTCGCCGACGAGGACGAGAACCTCCAGTTTCCGGACATGATCAACCGCGGTATGGAGATCGTCGCCCGGCGGCACGGATTCGATCTGCTGGTCAGGACGGTCGATCTCGACGAGCCGGACGCAGGGCGGCACATCTTCGGGCTCGCCCGCAAGACCGACGGGCTGGTCCTGCACGACCGGGTTCTCTCGCCCGAGCAGCTAGACCGGCTGTCCCGGCAGGTCCCCGTGGTCACGCTCGCCGGCGTGCCCACGCCGACGACCGCCAACGTGCACGGCGACAACGTGGGCGGCATGCGCGAGCTTGCCAGGCACCTGACCGACGACCACGGCTACCGGACGTTCGCCTTCCTGGCCGGGCACGAGGGCAGCCCGGACAGCCTGACTCGTGGCCAGGCGCTGGCCGACGAGCTCGCCGCCGCCGGGGCCAGCTTGCTGCAGGGCGACCAGTGGCGCGGCAGTTACCAGGCAGCGGGCGGGGCGCAGGCAATCACGCGCCTGCTCGCCGACGGAGTCACGCTCCCCCGGGCCATCGTCTGCGCGAACGACCAGTCAGCGATCGGAGTCCTGCACGCGCTCGCCCAGCACGGCATCGCCGTCCCCGGCGAGGTGGCGGTGACCGGATTCGACGACATCCCGGTCGCCCGGCACTTGCGACCGCAGCTGACGAGCATCCGTCAGTCAATCCAGGATCTCGGCGCCACCGCATTCGAGACGCTGTACTCCATGATCATCCGGACGTGCTCGTCAGAAGCCAGCGCCCGGGGCAGCGACATCGCCCTGCCGACCAAGGTCGTCCGCCGGGAGAGCTGCGGCTGTGATCCGGAGGAACGCTCGCCGGTCTTCCCGGCGCGCGACCCGGCACTACCCGCAGGCTGATCCGGCCCGTGGCTACAACCTGCCCCGGTCGCTATCCTCGGGTCATCGGGTGGCGCGGCCGACCAGGTTGACAGCTATGGGCAGGGAACGACAAGACATGGGGCTAACGCGAGGCCAGCCGCGGCCTGCCGGGTCTCGGCGCGGTTCGGCGTGGACGTGAGCGCTCCGATCCGGACGCCGTGGCTGTCCAGGCGAGTGTGGCCGCTCATCGCGACGGTCGTCCTGATCGTCGAGGGCATGTGCCAGACGATCTGGTGGGCACCGGCCGTTTTCGGCAAGACGACCTGGTGGATCCCTGCGGACCTGTGGGGGACCCTGGTCGCCGCGAGCCGGCTCGGGCACCTGCACCTGGCCGGGCTTTACACCGCGCCCACCGGGCTCGTCAGCTTCCCCGGTGCCGCGCTGATCCTCGTTCCGGCTGCTGCCGTCATCAACGCGGCCGGGCTGTCGCTCCACTGGCCGGGCGCGGCGAACCCGCATCCCGGCACGTGGCTCGTCGCCGGGCCCTACATGATCGCCATCTCGTCGGTCGCACTGTTCGCCGCGGACGCACTCGCGGAATGGCTGGGCGTGACCGGCTGGCGGCGTTTCCTGCTCGCGGCCGGCAGCGCGGTCGCGCTGTGGAACGTGTCGGTTCGGTGGGGCCACCCGGAAGACGCGGTCGCGGTCGGCCTGCTCCTGTACGGGGTACTCGCCCTGGCCAAGGGACGGCCGGGCCGCTGCGGCTGGCTCGTCGGCGCCGCGATCGCGGTACAGCCCCTCGTTTTGCTCGCCTTGCCGGTGCTTGCCGTCGCCGTCCCGCTCAGGCGGCAGGTACGTTTCCTCGCAGGCGCAGCGCTGCCCAGCGCCGTCCTGCTGGGCGCCGCCGCCGTGGCGAACT
>JASIGS010000152.1 GCA_030052355.1 Streptosporangiaceae bacterium
GGGCGAACCGCTGGTGGAACTCAGCGCTCCACGTCACTGCCCGCGGCCTGACCACCTCCCTGATGCCACACGCCGGCGGCGCCGCCGAATTCGAACTCGACTTCACCCGCCACCGCCTGACTATCACCGCATCCGGCGGCGCCTCCCTGCGGAGGTGCCTGGCGCCCCGGTCAGTGCCGACCTCGACGCCGAATACCGTGCTAAGCCGACGGCATGCCGCTCTCGCCGGACAGCAACTGACCAGCCGGCCCGCCGCCCGGCCGTCCTGGCCCTGGACAGGCAGGTAGCCCGAAGCCTCTTCGTCCTCGCACGAATAGCCATGAGGGCCGCTGACCCGGCCCGCGTTGCCCCGCCAGGAGTGACCTCGATATAGTTACTGCCTAAGCATCTTCTATGGAAGTGACTTTAGTCTACGATGGAAGTCGCTCATCGGCCCGGCGATACACGACTCGGCGCCGCGCAACCTCGGGAGAACGCCATGGGCACGACGGCGAGATCAGTCGCGATGCACTGGATCGACGGCAAGTGGGCCGATTCTGACGAGCATCGCGACTCGATCAACCCGGCCACCGGAGAGGTGATCGGCTCGTACGCGATGGGCGGGCCGGGGGAGGCGCAGGCGGCGATAGAGGCAGCTAAGCGCGCCTTCGCCGGCCCGGCTTGGCGGACAGACCGGGCTCTGCGGGCGCGGGTGCTGAACCGGATGGCGGACCGGTTCGAGCAGCGGGCTGGCGACCTGGTCGAGCTGCTCGGGGCCGAGAACGGCAAGACCCACGACCAGGGGAGGCTGGAAGTGGCGTTCGCGCCGGAGACGCTGCGGTTCAACGCCGCGCTGGCGCTGACTGACGTCGGCACGAACAGCCAGGTCAGCGCAGGCGAGCTGAGCCTGGTGGTCCGCCAGCCCGCAGGCGTCGCGGGGATCATCTCGCCGTGGAACTCGCCGGTCGCGCTCGGGATCCGCTCGCTGGCTCCGGCCCTGGCGGCCGGCTGCACGGCAGTGATGAACCTGCCGCGTCAGACCGCGCAGGTGAACTCGCTGATCGCCGAGCTGGTAGGCGAGACAGAAGAACTCCCGACCGGGGTGGCGAACACGATCACCGGCGGTCACGTCACCGGCGACGTTCTGGTCCGCTCCCCGGACGTGCCGACGATCAGCTTCACCGGCAGCACCGCCACCGGCAGGCAGATCATGGCCACGGCGTCGGCGAATCTCAAGCGTGTCGGTCTGGAACTGGGCGGGAAGACGCCATTGATCCTCTTTGGGGACGCCGACCTGGAGCTGGCGCTGCCGGTCGTGGTCAGCGCGCTGATCGTGTTCTCCGGCCAGTTCTGCATGACTGGCAGTCGGCTGCTGGTGCATGAGCCGATCGCCGGCCGTGTCCGGACCGAGCTCGCAGAGCTCCTGGAGGCGGTAAAGGTCGGTCCGGCATCCGACCCGGACAGCCAGATGGGCCCGATCATCGACAAGCCCAACGTGCAGCGGATCGACAAGATCGTCGAGGATGCCATCAGCGGGGGAGCGAAGGTGATCGTCCGCGGCGGCCCGGTAACCGAAGGCCCGCTGGCCGCCGGAGCCTTCTACCGGCCGACCCTGCTCGAAGTTGCCGACAATTCGCTGGCGATCGTCCAGGACGAAGTGTTCGGCCCTGTCCTCACGATGCAGACGTTCGCGACCGAGGCCGAGGCGATCGCGCTGGCCAACGACTCGGCCTACGGGCTCAGCGCCAGCATCTTCTCCCGCGACATCGACCTCCCGGTCCGCGTTGCCCTCGCACTCGACTCGGGCTCGGTGTGGGTCAATGACTGGGCCCGGCTCCACGACCAGTTCGAAGAAGGCGGCTTCAAGGGCAGCGGCGTCGGCCGCATGCGCGGGTTCGCGGTGATCGACGACTTCATCGAGTACAAGCACATCCGGCTGCGGCCCGGCACCACGCGGACAGCCTGAACTGCATGCGCCAGTGAGTCGGCACCGGGACAGACGGGACATTACATGCTGACAGCGATCATCGGAACAGGGAAGATCGGCACCGCCGTCGCCACCCATCTCACCCAAGGCGGTGAGAGCGTCATCCTCGCATCCCGCAGGGCGCCCCGGGCCGAGCAGCTCGCCAGCGAGCTGGGCGCTGCCGCGACCGCGGCTGGGATCACCGACGCGATCAAGCAGGCAGACTCGGTCCTGTTCGCGGTCTGGCTCGACGCGATGAAGGAGCTGATCGGCACGCACTCGCGCCAACTCACCGGGAAGGTCGTGATCGACCCGTCCAACCCGGTCGCGCCCGATGGCAAGGGCGGACTCGCTCGCACGCTGCCCGACGGCGTGTCCTCCGGGTCGGTAATTGCCGCCCTGCTTCCGCCGGCCGCGCATTTTGTCAAGGCGTTCGGTACCGTCAGCGCCGAGACTCTCGCGAGTGCGGCTAACCGGACACCAGACCGCGTAGTCCTGTTCTACGCCACCGACGACGACACGGCTGCCTCCGCCGCCGAGAGATTGATCTCAGCGGCGGGCTTCGATCCTGTGAAGGCAGGTGGCCTCAACCAGGCGATCCGCGTCGAGGGCTTCGGCGACCTGCACCAGTACGGCGGCCTGAACGGAAGGCTCCTCACCGTCGCGGAGGCGCGGGCGCTGCTCGCGTGACCCGTGGCATGACCTAGATCCATACGATGCGGGCAGAGACTCTGGTGGAGTGGCCGGGCGCATTCGCCGATCCGGCAGATCCCCTCGGCCAGGGTCCCTGTGCGTAGCCGGCATCAGCCGCTTGACCGGCAGGTGCGCGGAGACAGCGCCGTACGATGCCCGCTCCCGCTGCCGCCACGAGGAGGCCGCGCAGTCGCGCGGCGACAGGCAATCCGCATCTGCTTCGCAATCACCACGTAAGCTGAGGGTAGCTGGCCTGTATGCGGCTTCCCCGGCAGATAACGCGGGGATTCCGGATAGCATCCGGGCAGCAACTTGGCCGGAGAGCAGGGGTGGACGAGCATGGCGGAGTTCAGGACGGTGTTCAATGACCTCGTCCGCTTCGAGATCGAGATCTGGAACGCGATCGACGCGCGGCTGAAGAGCGATTTCGGCCTGCCGCTCACTCACTTTGAGCCGATGACGGTCATCGACCGGATTCCGTCGTGCCGGGTGTACGACATCGCGGCCGAATTGGGCATCACGACCGGCGGCACCAGCAAGCTCGTCGACCGCATCGAGGCCAGCGGCTATTGCCGCCGACTGGCAAATCCGGCCGACCGCCGATCCTCGCTGCTCGAACTTACGGCCGAGGGCAAGCGCCTGCTGGAGGCGGCAGGAGAGGTGTTCGACGAGGAACTGCAGCGCTGGCTCGGGTCAGCCGTTCCGGAGCGCACGCTGCGGCAGTTTGCCTCGACATTGTCCCGGCTCCGTGCTGCCGGTCATGGCGCCGAACCGGAGGAAAGGAGTGCCTGACCTGCACAGAGCCGGTTGCGGTTAGTGTGCGAGAGCACACGACGCAAAGCCTCGCCCTAGGATCAGCCTTCCGTGGAAGGTATTGTGGTAACCTCCGCCGTGCCGAGACTGGGTGATCTTCCACGCCGACCGCGGCTGCTCAGCGCTATCGCAGCCACGCGGAATATCAGAAACCGAGCAAGATCAACAAGGTATCCTGAACCGGCCAAGAGCCCTGTCTGTCAAAGCGGGCAAACCCAGTCACCAATGAGGGCCGAACGGGCAGCCATGGCCAGCTTGATTGAGATGAACCGTCACTTGCAGGC
>JASIGS010000153.1 GCA_030052355.1 Streptosporangiaceae bacterium
CCTGGGAGGACTTGAACCTCCGGCCTCTTCCTTATCAGGGAAGCGCTCTAACCGTCTGAGCTACAGGCCCGGGTCGGGTGACCACCGAAGCATTCGGTCACGCCGGGATAGGGTACCGCAAGCGGGAAGGAGGCCGCTCAGTCGGATTCCTTGAGCGTGACCTCGATCCCGCCCGTAACCGTAGTGATCAGGTTGTAGAGCACCGCGCCGATGGTTGCCAGGGCCGTCATAAGCACCACGTTCATCGCGCCGATGATCATCGTGTAGCCGAGGATCCGCGAGCCGCTGAGCCACTCGGAGATGCGCGATCCGTCCTGGTTGGACTTGTTCGAAGTGACAAGATTCCAGTTCTGCTCGATCGCGTGGAAAACGCCGAGCTTGGACAGCGTGAGATAGAGCACTGCCACCACGATGAAGAAGATGACCCAGCAGACCAGCGAGATGAGGAAGCTGAACTTCATCACCGACCACGGCTCCAGCCGCTCCAGCCTCAGCAGGGCGCGCCTCGGCTGGCCGCGGCTGGCGCCCGGCGCGGGCCGAACCTGGGGCCTGGCCACCGGCGGCCTGGATACCTGGGGTCTGGGCGCCTGGGGGCCAGGCGCCGCGGGACTGGTGACAGGCTGCTCGGGTGGCGCCGGCTGGGGCTGGGTGGGGGCGGTCCGCTGGGCGCCACCGGCGCGGAACTGGCTGGTGCGCTCGCTCAGCCTGGCGAGGCCGCCGGAGAAAGACGAGCTGACGCGCGACGCCACGTCCCGCACGCCGTCCGCGACCGCAGCCACCGACGGAAGAGGAGAAGTCTGCGCGGCGGCTGCTACCGGGCCACTGGGCGGGGGATCTGGGGGCAGCGGGCTGTAAGCCGGACCGCCGGAGGCTGGTGTCGCCGGAACTTCTTGCCGCAAAGGGGCAGCTGGCCTGAAAACGTCATAGGTCGAGACGGGCGCCGGCTCCTCATCGCCGCTCAGCTGCGTGTGGTCTCGAGCGGCAGCGCCGGAATCCGCCGACGTGTCGGCCGCGGCCCCATCGGCCGCGGGGGGCTGAGCCGGAGGGGCCGGCGGTCCGGCCGCCGGTGTGGCCTCGGCGAGCGTCCGGTCGGCCTTCTTTCCGCGAGACGGTTGTGCCTTGTCAGCTACCCGGTCACCGCCAGCATCGGCACCGACGCTCGCAGCGCCATCGCTTGCCGCCTCGCTCTGCCAGCCTACCGCCGCGCCTGACACTTCCCCGTTGCCGGCTGCGCCGCCGGCCTGCTGCTCGGCCGCGTCGGCCTGGCTGTCCTGTGTCGCTGAGGGCTCGGCCTCATCAGGTCCATCGGCCGCGGACATCCCGCCTGGCCCATCGCCGGGCACCCGTGCGGGCGCCTCTGTGCGGTTGTCCACCCCGTCCTCCTCCGCTCCCTTGCGACACGAGGCTTCCCGCTCGTGTCAGCCGGAGCCTATTTCATTGGAATCAGAGCCGGTCCGGTGATATCTACGTAGACGTCCTGCATCGCCTCGGCGTTGCCCGGAACGGGCCGTTTCCTCTGGCACGTCGCCCCCGATGCGCCACTGCGTCGTCGGCTTCGTCCTCAAATCTGCGCTACTTTCCGCAGAATACACGTTCCCTAGTGGGGCAACATGCCGTCTTGCTGGCGGCGCAAGCCGGGCACCCAGCGTTCACTCGTCCTCATCGTCGCTGGTCGTGGTCTCGGAAGGCAAGTCTGCCTCACCGGCGACCAGATCTTCGGTGTCGGCGCCGTCGCCATTAACGACCGCTTCGGCATTCCTCGCGATGGCCACAAGGCTCTGGCCGCTCGAGAGATTCACGAGCCGAACTCCCATTGTCTGCCGACCGGACACCTTGATCTCGGCCGCGGATGTCCTGATCACCCCGCCCGCCGAGGTGATCGCGAACACTTCGTCATCCGGGTGGACCATGAGAGCCCCGATCAGCTCGCCGCGCGCCTCGACGATCCTGGCCGTGCGCACGCCCAGGCCGCCGCGGCCCTTGACCGGGTACTCGTCCACCGGCGTGCGCTTGGCGTACCCGCCGCCGGTGGCGACCAGCACATCGGCGCCCTCACTCACCACGTACATGCCGAGCAGCTCGTCGCCGTTGGTAAACCGCATCCCGATGACGCCCGAGGTCGCCCGTCCCATCGGCCGCAGTGCCTCGTCGTCAGCCCGGAACCTGATGGCCTGGGCATGCTTGCTGACCAGCAGCAGGTCCTGGTCTGCGGACACCAGGCGGGCGGCGATGAGCTCGTCGTCCTCCCTGAGGTTGATGGCGATGATCCCGCCGGTGCGCGGTGAGTCGAACTCGGACAGCCGCGACTTCTTCACCAGGCCGGTCTTGGTCGCGAGCACAAGATAGGGCGCGGCGTCGTAGTCGCGCAGCGCCAGCACCTCGGCGATGTGCTCGTCTGGCTGGAACGCCAGCAGGTTAGCGACGTGCTGGCCGCGTGCGTCGCGGCCGGCGTCCGGGAGCTCGTACGCCTTCGCCCGGTACACCCGGCCCTTGTTCGTGAAGAACAGGATCCAGTGGTGCGTCGACGTAACGAAGAAGTGGTCGACGATGTCATCCGTGCGCAGCTGGGCACCGCGCACGCCCTTGCCGCCCCGGCGCTGAGCCCGGTACAGGTCGGCCTTGGTGCGCTTGGCGTAGCCACCGCGAGTAATCGTCACGACGACGTCGTGCTCGGCGATCAGGTCCTCGACCGACATGTCGCCGTCATAGGCAACGATCTCGGTACGCCTGTCGTCGCCGTACTTCTCGACGATCTCGGCTAGTTCGGTGCCAACGATCTGCCGCTGGCGGACGGGCGAGGCGAGGATGTCCTCGAAGTCGGCGATCTCGGCCATCAGCTGGTCGTACTCGTCGACGGTGTTCTGGCGCTCAAGCGCGGCCAGCTTGCGCAGTTGCATGTCGAGGATCGCGCGCGCCTGGACTTCGTCGATCTCCAGCAGGTCCATCAGGCCCTGCTGCGCCGCTGCTGCTGACTCACTGGCCCGGATCAGCGCGATGACTTCCTCGATCCGGTCGATCGCCTTGATCAGCGCGCGCAAAATGTGCGCCCGCTGCTCGGCCTGCCGCAGCAGATACCGGGTCCGCCGGACGATGACGTCGATCTGATGAGCGACCCAGTACCGGATGAACTGGTCAAGCCGCAGCGTCCGGGGCACGCCGTCCACCAGCGCCAGCATGTTCGCGCCGAACGTCTCCTGCAGCTGCGTGTGCTTGTACAGGTTGTTCAGCACGACCTTGGCGACCGCATCCCGCTTGAGCGCGATCACCAGCCGCTGCCCGGTCCGGTCGCTGCTCTCGTCCCTGACCTCGGCGATCCCGGCGACCCTGCCTTCCTTGCCGAGCTCGTCGATCCGCTTGGCCAGCACGTTCGGGTTGACCTGGTATGGAAGCTCGGTCACGACAAGCGTCGCGCGGCCCTTGAGGTCCTCCTCGACCTCAACCACGGCCCGCATGGTGATCGAGCCGCGGCCGGTCCGGTACGCCTCCTGGATGCCCCGCCGGCCGACGATCTGCCCGCGAGTCGGGAAGTCGGGTCCCTTGATCCGCTCGATCAGGCCCTCGAGCAGTTCTTCGTCGGACATCTCAAAGTTGTCGAGGTACCACTGGGCACCCTCGGCCACTTCCCGCAGGTTGTGCGGCGGGATCTTGGTGGCCATGCCGACCGCGATCCCCTCGGAACCGTTGACCAGCAGGTTCGGGAACCGGCTCGGCAGCACGATCGGCTCAGCCGAGCGGCCGTCGTAGTTCTCGCGGAAATCGACGGTCTCCTTGTCGATGTCCCGCAGCATCTCGAGCGCCACCGGTGCCAGCGTGCACTCGGTGTAGCGCATCGCCGCCGGCGGGTCGTCGCCGGGTGAGCCGAAGTTACCCTGGCTGTTGATCAGCGGCAGTCGCATGGCCCACGGCTGGGCCATCCTTACCAGCGCGTCGTAGATCGCGCTGTCGCCGTGCGGGTGATACACGCCCATCACGTCGCCGACCACCCGGGCGCACTTGAAGAAGCCACGATCAGGCCGGTACATGCCGTCGTACATCGCGTACAGGATGCGAACGTGCACCGGCTTGAGGCCGTCCCGCACGTCTGGCAGCGCCCGGCCGACGATGACCGACATCGCGTAGTCGATGTAGCTGCGCTGCATCTCCACCTGGATGTCGACGGGCTCGGTGCGATCGTGCCCCTCGGCCGGCGCGTCCGGTGTGGTTATGTCAGGCACAGGTATCCCTTCTCGCCGGCCTCAGCGCCGGCGGACGGCGGCCGCTCACCGCGGCCCGTTCTCGTGCTGTCGGGCCGGGACTCCGGCCGGTCAGCTCAGATGTCAAGGAACCTGACATCCTTGGCGTTGCGCTGGATGAATGCGCGTCGTGCTTCCACGTCCTCGCCCATCAGCACGGTGAACAGCTCGTCGGCCTGGGCAGCGTCGTCCAGCGTCACCTGCAGCAGCACGCGGCGGGCCGGGTCCATGGTGGTTTCCCACAGCTCGCGCGCGTTCATCTCGCCGAGGCCCTTGAACCGCTGCACGCCGTCCCGCGACCGCGGGTCCTTGCGTCCCTCGGCGATGCCCGCCTCGATCACCGCGTCGCGCTCGCGGTCCGAGTAGGCGTAGCCGGGCGCCACTCCGCGGCCGTCCCATTTGATCTTGTAGAGCGGAGGCTGTGCCAGGTACACGTACCCGGCCTCGATGAGCGGCTTCATGAAGCGGAAGAGCAGCGTCAGCAGCAGCGTCCTGATGTGCTGGCCGTCAACGTCGGCGTCGGCCATCAGGATGATCTTGTGGTACCTCAGCTTCGAGATGTCGAACTCGTCGTGGATGCCGGTGCCCAGGGCGGCTATCAGCGCCTGCACCTCGTTGTTCTTCAGCACCCGGTCGATCTGCGCCTTTTCGACGTTGAGGATCTTGCC
>JASIGS010000154.1 GCA_030052355.1 Streptosporangiaceae bacterium
CGGCCGCAGACAGCGACGTGCTCGCCGGGACGCCGAGCGACCTCGCCAGTTCGGTCAGCTGGCACGCCGATCTGGCCAGGTCGATGACCAGCACGGTCTTGCGCAGCCTCATCGCGGCACTGACAGCGGCCAGCGCAAGGCGCCCGAGCGCCTGCTCGTCCTGGCCGGTCAGCAGCACTCCCTGGGAGGCGACAGCCCAGCCGAAGCCTGCCAGCCTGCCGGTGCCGGCCTCCAGGCCGAGCGCGCAGCCGTCCCGCGTCACTGTGTGTCCCGCGGCGAGCACCGCCGCGTTCCGTCGCAGCCTCAGCGCAGCGATCACGCCCGGTCGCCATGCCGCCTGACTCGGCTGGTCGTGGCGCCGCCAGCCGAGCCAGAGCACGACCGCGGCCTGCGCGGAGGCGGCCACCATCGCTATCGGCAGCTGCCGCGGCAGCCATTGTCCCAGGAGGACCAGGAACGACGCGTGATGCGGCAGCTGCCGGAGGGGACGGGCCAGTCGTGCGGCACTGGTGGCTGCCGGGCCCGGGCGGCTGGCTGCGGTGGCCAGGTAGGCGATCAGCCGGTGCGGCCAGCCCGCGAAGCCGGCCGCGGCTCTAGCCGGGCCGACCGCCAGCGTCCAGGCGAGCCCGGCTGCGGCCGGCAGCGCGAGCCACTGCGGACGCCATCTGGTGAGCCGCCCGATCGCGACCAGGCATGCGGTCAGGACCAAGCTGAGCTGCGCCAGCAGCAGCTCCGCGACGACCGCGGCCGTCGCGAGCCCGGCAGCTAACTCACCGCGACGAGAAGAACCAGCCGGGCCAGCGTGGCCCGCGCGGCGCGGCGCCCGCTCGGCCAGCCCGGAAGCCTGGGCACGCATGACGGGTCAAGGTTCCCAGTCCTCCGCCGTATGCGCCCAGGAACTGGTCAAGTTGCCGTCGACCACGTCTGGCAGCGGCGGTCGCGGCGACTGCACCACGACGCGGAACATGTCGGGCCGCAAGACCGTCATCGTGAGCGCAACCGGCTTGCCGGTTTCCTGGTCGTCGAACCGGACGGTCACGATGATCGCCGGCTGGCCAGCAGCGAGCCGCAGGCTGCGGGCGACCGAAGGGGGCGGTGCCTGCATCTCGATGTGCAACGCACCGGGCGCGGCGACTGCCTGGGAGACGCCCGTGGCGGGTGCGGCAGCGTCGGCGAACCCGCTCAGCTGCAGCAGGTTCAGCACGGCAGGCAGCGTGGTCCCCTCCGCCGTCGGCTGCTGCTGCGGTGGCGCTACGTCGCCCGGCAGGTAAGTGGTGGACAGCGCGGCGGGCTCGCCGCCCGCCTCCCAGACGAACCTGACCACGCAGACGTGCTGCGCTGGCGGCAACCGCAGCGCCCAGCCGATGTCCTCGGGCGGCAGCCGCCAGGTCACCTGGCGGCTGCGGCAGGTGAAGTCGCCGCCCATCGTGTCCACGTAGGAGGCCAGCCCGGAGATGCCCTCGAGGCTGATGAGGTATTCAGCGGGACTGGCCCGGTAGAGCTGGCCGTCGGCAAGTCGCCTGATGAGGTGCCGCGCGATCAGTTCGTCGATCGCCGTGTCGATCTCCGCCAGGCTGACGCTGTACCGCCGCGCGAGAGCAGAGTGCCGCGGCAGCCGCCAGCCTGGTTCGTGATGTACCAGGGCGGCAGCCAGCCGGTCGGCCAGTACGCTCACCGCCGGCCGCCCGGTGGCCGCGTGCCGGTCCGCCGGTCTCGCTGCCGCCGGAGCTTGCCGTCGCGACTGGTCGGCCCAGCTAACGCCATTGGCCTGCTCGCGACCGGCACGCGGGCGCGGGAACTGCTCTGTGTCGGCGGCCGACTGCCAGCCAGCGCGCTCTGGTCCCATGACAACTCACTCGGAGTAGCGCCGGGCAATGGCTGCGATCCATCGGCCCAGCAGGATCAGGATCAGGACGAACACTAGCAGCAGCAGCGCCGCATCGTAGGAAAGGATGTTCGCGCTGTTTACCGGCTGGAACAGTTCCGAGAACTCGTAGACGACGTAAGTGAGGAACGGCACCGCCTGATGCGTGGGGTGCTGCAGCGACGGGGTGATGTCGGAGAAGCTCGCGGTGTAGATCAGCGGTGCGGTCTCGCCGATCGCGATCGCCGCGGCGACCAGGAACCCGGTGATCATGCCAGGCAGCGCCGACTTCAGCACGATTCTCCGCATGGCCCAGGAGGTCGGAATGCCGAGTGCCTCGGCACCCTCCCGGTAGCCAGTCGGCACCTGCGCCAGCGCGGTCTCGGTCGCCTTGGTGATGTACGGGATCGTCAGCACCGAGACGACCAGGACCGCCGGGAGCAGCCCGAAGCCCATGTGCAGGTTGACCACCAGCGCTATGTAGCCCACGAATCCGAGCACGATCGAGGGGATACCCGCCAGCACCTCGTACGCGCCGCGGAGCACGCCGCCGTGCCGGCCGACGGCGAATTCGCTGAGGTACATCCCGGTGAGGATGCTGATGATGCCGCCGACCACCATGGCGATAACCGTGATGATGATCGTCCCGATTATTGGCTGGAGCAGCCCGCCCGACAGCGTGGTCGTCTTTGTCCACAGCACGCTCAGGTGGAAGTGCGGCACGGCCCTCGAGATGATGCCGATCACCAGCCAGAGAGTCGGCGCGACAACGAGCGCCACCGCGACGAAACAGACCGTCCAGAAGATCATGTTTCCGATCTTCCGGCGCCGCGGCACCGCGGGCCACGGCTCAGCGTCGCCTGGCTGCCCGCCGGAGTTGCGCTGCGCTGCAGGTACCACGCTCATCCTGTTCCTCCTCGCCGGTTCCGCGCGCTATACGCCTCGGCCCACTGGCAGCGCGGTCCCGGAGACGCGCTTGACCAGCAACCTGGCACCGACATTGACCGCGAGCGTGATGACCATGAGCACAAGGGCGAGTTCGGCGATGGTACGAACGGCGAAGCCGGTGCCGTCCAGCAGCGCAGAGTCCAGGTCGTTCACGATCGTGGCCGCGATCGTGGTCATCGTCCCGTAGATGTTGCTGGTCACGGACGTGATCGAGAAACCACAGGTCATTGCGACCGCCATGGTCTCGCCCAGCGCACGCGCCAGGCCGAGCACTGCCGCGCCGATGATGCCCGAACTCACCCACGGCAGTGTCACCTTGCGCGCGGTCTGGGCGTCCGACATGCCAAGCGCGACCGCGCCTTCCCTCGGCAGGATGGGCACCTGCCGGATCAGGTCGCGTGACGTCGAGGCCACGATGGGAATGATCATGATGGCGAGCACGAGCCCGGAGGTGAGCAGTCCCTCGCCGCTGCCCGTCACGCCGCGGAAGAAGTTGAGCACCGGGACGTCCGGCATGTTCCTGGCGATCCACGGGGTGATGTGGTGGGCGAGGATCGGCCCGAAGGTCACCGCTCCCCAGAGCCCGATGATCACACTGGGTATGCCAGCTAGCAGCTCGAGAAACATGCCGATGGCGTTAGCCAGCGGCCTGGGCAGCCGTTCCACGATGAACAAGGCGGCACCGATCGAGATCGGCACGCCCACGATCAGCGCGATGGCTGATGTCTCCAGCGTGCCCACGATCTCGGGTATGGCCCCGTAGTTGGCGCCGGACAGGTGCTTCACGCCGTCGGTGTTGACGATGGTGGCGTTGTAGCCAGTCCCCTCGTTCCACGCGCTATGGGTGAAGAAGCTCCAGCCGTTCAGCCGGATAGCGGGGATCGCCTCGAACAGCAAGACGATCAGGATGAACGCGAGCGCCGCCAGCGGGATCAGCGCGCCAATCCGGCCGGACCAGCGCAGTATCCCGCCGCGCCTGATAGCCGCTTGGAAGGCCGGGCCGACCCGGCGGAGGAGCGGGTTACCCGCTCCTCCGTCCGGGCCAGCGACCGGCGCTGTGGCTGCCATGGACTCAGGAGCCGATCTTGGCAATCTGGTTGTCGGACAGCGTCACGACCGCGGACGGCAGCGGCTGGAAGTCAACCGCGTCGAGGTAGTCGGACCCGTTCTGACCCGTGGTAACGGCCCAGTGCAGGAACGCCCGGATGTCCTCGGCGACGATGCCGTCGGTCTGGTTCTTGTTCACGATCGCGTACTCGTAGTTGACGATCGGGTAGCCGCCGCTCACGTCGGCGTCGATCATCGACAGGGTCTCATCCGCCGGCGTCTTGCCGGTCAGAGCGTCCGCCTCGGCAGAGATGGTCGTCGCTGACAGAGCCTCGAACTGGCCAGCGCCGTTCTTCAGCATCGCCTGGCCGAGCCCAGCTGCCTGAGTCTTGGCCAGGTAGCTGATGCCGATGTAGGCGATGCAGCCCTTGGTCGCGGCGCAGCCGGTCACCATGCCGCCGTTGCCGGTCTCGGCGAGCGCGCCGGGCACCGACGGGAAGCTCACGGTGGTACCGACGTTCGAGGCCGACCACGCGCTCGGGTCCTGCGCGTTCAGGTAGCTGGTGAACAGGAAGGTGTCACCGGAGCTGTCAGCGCGGTGCAGCGGCACCACGGGGATGTCCGGCAGGCTGACACCCGGGTTGAGCGCGGCGATCGCCGGGTCATTCCACTTGGTGATCTTGCCGGTGTACATCTCGGCGAGCACCGTGCCGTCGAGCTTGAGCGGCGTCTTGACGGTGGGCAGGTTGTAGTTGACCTGCTGCGCCGAGATCGCGAGCGCGATGTTCATCATGCTCGGGTACGTCGACAGGTCCGAGCTTGAGAGGTACGCGTCCGATGCACCGATGTTGACGGTGCCGGTCGAGGCCTCGGTGATGCCGGTACCGGAGCCGGTGGCGCCGGTCTCGATCGTCACCGTCGGGTTCTTGCCCGTGACGAACTGCTTCTGGTACGCCGTGGTCCACGTGCCCATCAGCGGGTACAGCAGCGTGCTGCCGGTCTCCGTGAGGACCTCAGCCTTGCTATTCGGCGAGGTTGGCAGAGCGGGGCCAACCATGGCTGCGGGCTTCGTCGTAGACGTAGAGGATGGAGTGGTGCTGCTTGAGCCGCAAGCCGCCGCCAGCAGTGCGAGCGGCACAACGCCGGCCGCCGCGAGTACCAAGCGGGATTTCTTGGCCACCTGGGAATACTCCTTCACTTTTGCACGCTTACGCGTGCGCTGTAGGACTCGCACGCGGATGCGTGCGACTGTGGTCCGCGCACCTTGCGCGGGCCTGGCCCCGTGCGGGAGGAGCGCCATCCTCCCGTGCGGGTGGTCTTAGTCAGCCGAAGCGGCCGCGTACGTAGTTGGCGGTCTCTTCTTCGGCCGGGTTTTCGAATACTTGCTTGGTTTCTCCGTGCTCGACCAGTCGGCCCTGGTTGAGGAAGATCGTCTCGTCCGCGACGCGATTTGCCTGCGCCAGGCTGTGCGTGACGATCACCACGGTGATACCGGGGGTCAGCGTGCGGACGAGGGTCTCGATGTTGTCGGTCGCGTTGGGGTCGAGCGAAGACGTCGGCTCGTCGAGCAGCAGCACTTCCGGATTGATGGCCAGGGCCCTGGCCAGGCACAGCAACTGCTGCTGGCCGCCGGACAGCCGGAACGGCGAGTCTTTCAGCCGGTCCTTGACCGCGCCCCACAAGCCAACGGCGGTCAGGTGCTCCTCGGCCACCTGCCGCAGCCCGCTGCGGGCGACCATGCGGTGCGCCCTGGTCCCGGCGACCACATTTTCCATGATCGACATTGGGAATGGGTTCGGTCGCTGAAAGAGCATCCCCACCCGACGGCGTAGCGTCATCAGATCGACGCCAGAATGCCAGATGCTGTGGCCGTAGAGCAGCACGTCGCCGGTGTGCTTGTACGTGCTGACCTTGTCGTTCATCCGGTTGAAGGTGCGCAGCAAGGTCGTCTTGCCGGACCCCGTCGGGCCGATCAGCGCGGTCACCGAGCCGCGCTTGATGTCAACGTTGACGTTCGACAGGATTGCCCGCTGGCCGAAGCTCAGCGTCAGGTCCTGGACGCTCAGCGCGACAGTCCCGTTGGCCGTCGCGGCGCCCGCCTGGCCCTGCCCGGTCGCGGTCGCAGCACGCGCAACCCGCGCCGACTCGGCCGGTTCGTCTGTTATCGACATGTACGTCCGCCCCTGACGGTCGATGATCCTCAGCCGCTCACCCCTGCTGACAGTCTTGTTTCTAGGTCACTCAAGTTAATGAATAGTGAACTAAGGATGTACTGGCAGGTAACGCCCAGATGGCAAATTGAAGAACACATGCGTAGGGCCGGGTCCCGGCTTACCGAGGACCCGGCCCTACGCAGCTCGAATTGATAGCCTGCCTGGTTTCAGACAGCGACCTCAAGCTCGCTGACCTGGCCGAACGCGGCCTTCACGCCGCGCTCGGCCGATATGCCGCCAGGAGCTAGCACCCGAAGGGTCCAGTCGCCGGGCGCGGGGAAGAAGCGGAAACCGCCGTCCTCACCAAGTGGTACCTCGGCGACGAAGTCGCCGCCGGAGTTCAGCAACCGTGCGTACCCCACGTGCACCGGCGATCCGCCCTTTGTCACCTTGCCCTGAATCACGGCCTGGTTCCCGGCCACGGTGATCGGGGCACCTCCAGCCGGAGCTCCGCAGCCTCCTGCGGACGCCTGCTGGTTATCGCTCATGCCGGGTCACCGACCTCGATCGGAACCCCCACGAGCGAGCCGTACTCAGTCCACGATCCGTCGTAGTTCTTGACGTTCGGCTGGCCGAGCAGCTCGTGCAGCACGAACCAGGTATGCGCCGACCGCTCGCCGATGCGGCAGTAGGCGATGGTGTCCCTGCCGAAGTCGACGCCGACGCCGCCGTACAGCGTGCGCAGCGCATCGTCGGACTTGAACGTCCCGTCCTCCTCGGCAGCCTTCGACCACGGCACGTTCTTCGCCGTCGGGATGTGGCCGCCACGCTGAGCCTGCTCCTGCGGCAGGTGTGCGGGTGCCAGCAGCCGGCCAGCGAACTCGTCGGGTGACCGCACGTCGACCAGGTTCCGGCTGCCGATGGCGCTGACCACCTCGTCTCGGAGCGCCCGGATCGAGGCGTCCTGCTCCTTGGCCTTGTAACTGGTCGCGGGCCGGTGCGGCACGTCGGTCACCAGTTCGCGGGACTCAAGCTCCCACTTCTTCCGGCCGCCGTCGAGCAGCTTGACGTCCTGATGGCCGTAGAGCTTGAAGTACCAGTACGCGTACGCGGCGAACCAGTTGTTGTTGCCCCCGTACAGAATGACCGTGTCGTCGTTGGAGATGCCGCGCTCCGAGAGCAGCTTCTCGAAACCGGCCCTGTCCACGAAGTCACGGCGCACCGGGTCCTGCAGGTCCTTCTTCCAGTCGATCTTTACGGCCCCGCGGATGTGG
>JASIGS010000155.1 GCA_030052355.1 Streptosporangiaceae bacterium
GCCTGCAAGTGACGGTTCATCTCAATCAAGCTGGCCATGGCTGCCCGTTCGGCCCTCATTGGTGACTGGGTTTGCCCGCTTTGACAGACAGGGCTCTTGGCCGGTTCAGGATACCTTGTTGATCTTGCTCGGTTTCTGATATTCCGCGTGGCTGCGATAGCGCTGAGCAGCCGCGGTCGGCGTGGAAGATCACCCAGCTCGGCACGGGCGAACCTCACGCTCGATGGCCCGGTTCAAGATCGAGTACGGCGGCTGCTCAGTTCGGAAGCGTTCCAGCCCGCGCCGATCCGCCGCCCAGTGCGCCTCCACGAGGTCTGAGGCCGGCATCGTCGAGGTTCCGAACGCGCGGATTTTGCCGCAGCGGACCAGGTCTGTCATCACCGAGAGTGTTTCCTCGATGTCGGTGTGGGGATCGGGGCGCTGGACCTGATACACATCGATGCGGTCGGTCTGCAGGCGGCGCAGCGAGTTCTCCACTGCCGTCATGATCCACCGCCGGGAGGCACCCTGCTGGTTCGGGTCGGTACCCATCGGACGGCTGACCTTCGTCGTGAGAACCACGTTGTCACGGCGGCCCTTAAGTGCCCGGCCGACAATCTCTTCCGAGTCCCCGTACGCATCAGCGGTGTCGACGAGGTTGATGCCCGCGTCGAGGGCCCTGTGGATGATCCGGACCGAGTCATCGGGGTCGGGGTTGCCGACCTGAGTGGCGAGCATGAGCGCGCCGAGCGCGTACGGGCTGACCTTGATGCCTGTTCGACCGAGGTCTCGGTACTTCATGACGACCTCCAGACGTTTGCGTGAGCGTGTTCATGCCAACTGCCCGGCCGTACGGGCCCGGACGGGCCGACCGCACAGCTGTTCCTGCCTTCCGAAGATCTGATTCTGCCGATGCAGCTTCCTTAGAATGTTATACGTCGGTGGGCTCTGACCGTGACCGGCGCATAAAACTGCATCCCAGGTGCCGTTGACATGGTCCTGGCACTCTTGCCGCATTCTCACGCCGCTCGCACGAGTTGCACGAGTTCGTGCCGCGACGTGGTGCCGGTCTTGGCGTAGGCGTTGGACAGGTGGAACGCGACGGTGCTGCGGGTGACATAGAGCTCGCGGGCGATCTGGGCGTAGCTGAGACCTTCCAGCAGCAGCGTCACCACATCGCGTTCCCGATCTGACAGCACCGCCAGCGGGTGGGCGGCTTGGGCCTCCGTCCCCGCAGGCAGAAGCCGCGCCGCGTACTCACTTGCACCAATGCGTTTCAGGGCTGCCGCAGCGATCGCCCGCGCCTGCTCTGCGGCGGGATGCCGTTCAGCCGCCGCGGCGATCGCCGCGTCGACCCGCAGGAGCGCTTCGAACGACGCGATCCCTGGCAGCTCGCCGACCGCGAGCAGGGCATCAGCGTTCGCACCGCCGCGCGTGCCGGTGGCAAGAGCGCGCAGCCAGGCAACAGCGTGCTCGCGCCAGGTACCGCCGTCGAGGACGGCGAGACGGTCTGCGCACTCTTCGACCGCTGCCGCGTCGCCAGCCCATGCGGCCGCTATGCCAGTCGTGACGAGCCACAGGTACGGGGTTGCACCTGTGGCTCGTGTGAGGGGGTCGCCGAAGTCAGCGACGCGCCGTGCGCGCCAGCCGCGACGATCGGCGTCGCTGCCCGCGAAGGCGAGTGCGGCGACATCTGCCATGTCGCCGCATTGCACTGCGCCGGGCATCGGTCCCGCGATCCGCCCCTCGCGGCTACGCGCGATGGCGGGGCCGATCGGCTGGCAGCCCACCACGGCCGCAAGGGGTGCCACTGCGAGCGCGACCGGATGCGGTGCGCCCAGCGGTGAGACGAGCGGCAGGCCCATGCTGATCGATGCGCGGTGCCAGTCTCCCCCGATCCATTGCGCGAAGCCGAGCAGCGAGTGGAGGACGCCGTCGCCGAAGCCGATCGTGCCGTCTCCGATCCGGCTCGCCACGAGCGACAAGTCGTCGATCGCCTCACGGCTCATGCCCGTGAGGGCGTAGACCGATCCTCGCCACGACAGTCGCACGAGCCCGGCAGCCGATGCCGAGAGCGCGGCACGGTCGACTCCGCGCTCGGACTCAAACCCCCACAGGTCGCGCCCGCCTGAGAGCGGCTGCTGCGCCTGGCCGTAGGCAAAGGTAAAGACGGCGCCCAGCGCGGGATCCTGCACGGCTGAGGTGCGGGCGGCCTCCAGGTCGGGCAGCGCAATCCTGGGGTCGCCGCCCGTGGCGACGACCGACCAGCCGCGCAGGACACGAGCGCGGTAGGCATTGCGCGCCGACATCGCGGCGATGGCGTCGTCGGTGAGCGGACCGAGCAACCTCGCAGCGCGCACCCACTCCTTGGTGACAGCGAACAGCTGCGCTGCCACAACCCGCCGCTGGGGACTATCCTCGGCGGTCTCCGCGACGTCCGCTGCCTCGTCGAGATCGTGCGCGAGAACGGCCTCGAAGTCAGCATCCAGGGAGCGCCGCTCGGCGTCGTCCGGGTCAGCGGAAGCCTCCGCCGCATACCGCAGGAACCGCGCGGCCTCGCGGTATCGCTCCCGCTCGTGAAGTGAAACAGAGTGTGCCTCGAGGTCACGGGCGAGCCCGTCGTCGGGCGCAGCGGATGCGGCGATCCTGTGCCGCAGGCGATCACCCGCCGCGGGCAGCCGAGCGGCCGCCGCGCGATGCAGACTCCGGCGCCGCACGAGCGGGATGCCGTCATACACCGCGGCACGGACCACGGCGTGAAAGATCCGGATCCGCAGGACCGCCGTAGCCCGGTCGGTCCGCACCAACCCTTCCTCGCGCAGCACCGTAACTGCGGCGCCCGCATCCTCGACGCCGCCGACGGCCGCCGCGGTTCCGATGTCGCTCCACGAGTCACCAAGTACCGCCAGCGCGTGCATTAGCCGGGCAGCGTCGGGGTCAAGCTGCGCGATGCGAGATTCCATGTGCTCAGCGAGGTCCGCCGGCGCCGGGAGCTCACCGCGCGCGCCGAGCGCGGCCAGCTCGGCCGCGGAGTGCTCCCGCAGCAGCGCGCGGATGAGCAGCGGATTGCCAGCCGTGTGCTCACGCAGCCGCTCGGCGAGCGATGGCGGCGCATCCGGCGCGAGCGAGCCGACGAGCTCAGCGACCGCCCCGGCATCCAGCCCTTCGAGCCGGATAACACTCCCAGCGGCGTCCACAACACGGCGCCAGGCAAGGTGGCGCCGCCCAAGCGGCCGGAACGCCGTCGCGACGAGCAGCCGGTCGCCCGCCGCGCGCTGCACCAGGGCCGCCAGCGCGCCAGCCGAATCAGGGTCGATCCAGTGCAGGTCGTCCACGACCAGCGCCACTGGTCCCGTGAGCTGCAAGCGGTCGACGACAGTTCCGAGCATGCGCGAGGCCTGGAGGGTGTGCTGCGGCAGAGCGGCATCTTCAGGCACCGCCTCCCACTCCCGCAGCAACAGCAGGCGATCGTCCTGGGCGCTTTCCTCGCCTCCCGCGCGAAGCACATGAAATCCGTCAAGCCGTCCTATGAGCTCGCGCAGTAGAGCGCTCTTGCCGTAGCCGGCCTCGCCTTCGAGGCTCACGACCGCTGGCCCGCCGGCGCGCGCCGCGGCGACCGCGCCGTCGATCAGGGCGAGTGAGTCGCCGGGCCACCGCATGCGCCTGTCTGCCTCCCCCGCCCGGCTAGGACTGTCCATTTCGGCCAGTCGGCCCGGCCGGACTTTGCTCCAGAGTGATGGTAACGGCCTGGCAGTCGGCCGGCCTCGTTCGAAGGATTCCGTCATGAAACCGCTCACCATCGTCGTCGGCTTCATCCCGCAGGCCATCTTCGTAATACTCGTCAGCTGGCTGTCCCTCGGCTGGGCAGCCGCCGCCGGACTCGCAGCAGGGGTCATCCTCGTGGCCGTCTCCGCTACCCGCGGTGGCGTCAAGATCCTGCCCGTTGCACAATCCGTCATCCTCGCCGCGTTCACCGTGGTCGGCTTCACCGTCGGGCATCAGGCGGAGATAACGTTCGCGCCCTACGCGCGCGGCGTCGCGAGTCTCGCCCTCGGCGCCTTCATCGTCGCGACGAGCTCTTCCTTCCCGTTCACCGCGCAGTTCGCACGCCAGACCGTGCCGCAGCAGTACTGGCAGACCCCGCAGTTCTTGAGCATCAACCGCCGCGTGAGCCTCGTCTGGGGACTCGCCGTGCTCGCCATCGGCGCCGGTCACCTCGGGGCAGCGTTCGCGGGCAGCAGCGCGCCGATAGTGCGCATCCTCCTCGACTGGGGCGTCCCTGCCTACGCGGCCTTCCACGCCTACACCATCACCAAGCACACAATTGGACAGAACGGCCATACACCGCATCCCGGCGAGACCGGCGAGCCCGCGGACCAGCCCGCTCACTGACCCGGCGTCAGCCCGCAACCGCGTCACGCACCAGGAGAGAGACGATGACCACGACCACCGGTACGGCCCTGACCACCACCGAGCTCGACCGCCACGGCACCGCCTCGCACGAGATCTACACGGCCGGCCTCTACCCCGGTGCCGGAGAGTGGGATTTCACAATCCGCTCGATCCTCGGCAAGTCCTCCCGCGGCGGGTCCGACGCCGGGGAAGTACTGGCCACCGTCGCATCGGTCCAGCCCGGCGACCGGACCGCATGGTTCGACGCCTGGGTCGCTCTCGGTGAGCGAATTGCGGCAATCGCCGGGGCGTCCGCCGCCGCTGGCCACCGCGTCAGCGCCGCCCGCGCGTACCTGCGCGCCGCCAACTACCTCGCGGTCGCCGTCAACTCCATCGACGGCCTCGACGGAAACACCAGCAAGCTTCTGCCCACCTTCCGCGCCCACAGAGCGGCGTGGGAAGGATTCGTCGCGAACACCAGATGGCCCGTCGAGCGCGTCGACATCCCCTACGAAGGGTCGAGCATGCCCGGCTGGCTATTCCGCCCCGACGACTCCAACGGGAGACGCCCCACCCTCGTCATGAACAACGGCAGCGACGGGTCCGCCAGCGGATGCTGGTGCGAGGGCGCGGAGGGCGGTCTCGAGCGGCGCTACAACGTGCTGTTGTTTGACGGCCCGGGCCAGCAGTCAATGCTGTTCGAG
>JASIGS010000156.1 GCA_030052355.1 Streptosporangiaceae bacterium
TCACGATGTAGGTCAGCCCGTGCGCGGCCTGCAGCCGCTTCATCAGGTTCAGGACCTGGGCACGGATCGACACGTCCAGCGCGCTCACCGGCTCGTCGGCCACGATCACCTGCGGGTTGAGCGTCAGCGCGCGGGCCAGGCCGATGCGCTGCCGCTGGCCGCCAGAGAACTCGTGCGGGAACCGCTCCACCGCGTTCCGCGGCAGCCCGACCTCCGACAACAGCTCGTAGACCCGGTCAGTCTGCTCCTTGCCATTGCCGATGCCTTGGATGACGAGCGGCTCCCTGATGATCGCGCCCACGCGCATCCGCGGGTCGAGCGAGGAGTACGGATCCTGGAACATCATCTGCAGGTCGCGGCGGTACGTGCGGAGCCGCTCGCCCCGCAGGGCCGACACGTCGACGCCACGGAGCCGCACCGAGCCTGCGGTCGGCCGCTCCAGCGCTACCACCATCTTGCCGATCGTTGTCTTGCCGCAGCCCGACTCGCCCACCAGGCCGAACGTCTCTCCGGCTGCCACCGAGAACGACACCCCGGAAACCGCCTTCACGCTGCCGACGGCGCGCTGCAGGATGCCGGCGGTCACGGCGTACTCCTTCACGAGCCCAGTCAGCTCGAGCAGCGAGCCGGAGGCTTTCCCGTCCTCGGCTGGCCCGGCAAGGCTCACGACCAGCGGCTCCGCGAGGGCAGCCGGATCCGGCTGCGCAGGCGCCGGCGCGGGCTCGCCCACGGCCTGGGCTTGCGCGGCTGCCAGCATGGACTCCTGCTGCCTGGAGGCCGCGATGATCTCGCCCGGACTGAGCGCGCCGTCGACCGGATGCCAGCACGAGTACAGGTGCTCGAGCTCCTGCCCGATCAGCGATGGCTCATCCGTCCGGCACTTGTCGGTGGCCAGGCGGCACCGGGCAGCGAAGCGGCAGCCCTCGGGCGGATGACCCAGGTCGGGCGGCAGGCCAGGGATGCTGAGCAGTCGCCTGCTCCGGTCCTGGCTGAGCAGCGGGATCGAGGCGAGCAGGGCCTGCGTGTAGGGGTGGTGCATGTGCGCGAACATCTCGCCGACGGCGGCCGTCTCCACCAGTCTGCCCGCGTACATCACGTTGACCCGGTCGGAGTGCCCGGCGATGACCCCCATGTCGTGGGTGATCAGGATCATCGCCATGCCCAGCCGAGACTTCAGGTCGTCGAGCAGGTCCAGAATCTGCGCCTGGATGGTCACGTCCAGCGCGGTCGTCGGCTCGTCAGCGATGAGCACCTTCGGCTCGCAAGCCAGCGCCATCGCGATCATCACACGCTGTCGCATGCCGCCCGAGAGCTGATGCGGGTAGTCATCGAGCCGTTCGGCGGGCCTCGGCAGGCCGACCAGGTTGAGCACCTCGGCCGCGCGCTCCGCGGCCTCCTTCTTGGACGCCTCGCGGTGCAGCCGTACCGGCTCGGCCACCTGCGAGCCGATGGTCTTCGTGGGGTCCAGCGAGGTAAGCGGATCCTGGAAGATCATCGCGATCTCGTTGCCGCGGACGTGACACATGTCCCGCTCGGGCAAGGCGGTGAGCTCCCGACCTTCCAGCTTGACCGAGCCGCTGACGATCTCACCACCAGGCGGGAGCAGCCTCAGGATCGACAGGCCGGTCATCGACTTGCCACAGCCGGACTCGCCGACCAGGCCTAGCGTCTCGCCGTGCTCGAGCCGCAGGTCGACGTTGCCGACCGCCTGGATCGTGGTCGTGCTCTGCTTGATGTGGGTCGACAGGTTGGTGATCTCAAGGACGGGGGCCACGTGGCGTGCTCCTCGTTAGGCGGGACTGTGCTGACATCGAACGGCTTGGCATCCGGAAGCCGGGCGTCGTCACTACCGCCGCCGCAGCCGGACGTCGAGGGCGTCCCGCAACGCGTCGCCGATCAGGTTGAACGCCATGACCGCCAGGACGATGCAGATGCAGACCGGGTAGACCTCCCACCAGTACCCGTTGAGCAACTGAGTCGTCCCGCCAGACAGCATGTCGCCCCAGTCGATGATCGGATAGGTCAGTCCGAAGCCGAGGAAACCGAGCACGGCCACCAGAATGATCGCGTCAGCTATCTGGAACGTGATGTTCACGACGACCACGGACAGCGCGTTCGGTATCAGGTGCCGCAGCACCAGCCTGCGCCGGTTCGCCCCGGCGGTCCTAGCCGCCGAGATGAAGTCACGCATCCGGAGCGTGAGGACTTCGCCGCGGACCAGCCGGGCGGGCACCAGCCAGGAGAAAATGCCGATGATGAGGGCGAGCAGCGGCACCGTTGAGCCCCATCTCGCGCCCACTATCAGGACCACGAACAGCAGCGGGACCGAGAGGAGCACGTCCACGATACGCATCAAGAGCCCGTCAAGCAGTCCGCCGGCGAGGCCCGAGATGGCACCCCACAGCGTGCCCACCACGGTCGCGATCGCCGAGGCCATGAGGCCGATCTCAAGCGACGTCTGGCCGCCGACCATCAGCTCGCCGAGGATGTCGAATCCCTGCTGGTCGGTACCGAGAGGATGACCTGCCGCGGGGCCCGCGTTCGAGTCGGCCAGGTTGGAGAGCACCGTGTCCCCGTGGTAGAACAGCGGGCCGACCCAGCAGAACAGCACGAAAAAGACCAGGATGCCGACACCGATGACGGCAAGCTTGTTCTCGGCGAACGACCGGAGCGCCAGCCGCCAGCCGCTCGAGACGACGACCTCGCCGCCCTCGGCGCCTGTCTGAGTCGGCAGCGTGGGGAGCTGCAGGTTGGGCAGCATGGGGGCCTCCTAGTTCGGCTGGCGAGTCTTACGACAGCCGGATACGCGGATCGGCGACAGTCAGCGCGATGTCTGCGACGTAGTTGCCTATGATCGTCAGCACGCCGGCCATCATCGTGTAGGCCATCAGAATGGGGTAGTCCTCCTGCTGCAAGGCGTTGAAGAACATGACGCCGAGGCCGGGGTAGTTGAACACGTTCTCCGTGATCAAGTTGCCGGAGAGCAGCAGCGGGATGGACAGGCCGATGAGGGTGACCATCGGCAGGCATGCGTTGCGCACCAGGTGCCGCCAGAGCACCAGCCGCTCGGGAAGGCCCTTCGCCCTGGCCGCCTTGATGTAGTCCTGGGCAAGCGCGTCCAGCGCCGACGATCTCATGTAGCGGGAATAGGCGGCAACGGAAACCAGTACCAGCGTGGCTACCGGGAGCACCATCGCCCGTGGGTCCTCGATCGCCCCCAGCAGCGAACTGTCCTGGCTGACCGAAGCCGGAGCACCCACCGGGAAGATGCCCCACGAGATCGCGAAGACCTGGATCAGTATCAGGCCGAGCAGGAAGGTTGGGAACGAGTAGGTGATGAATGCCGCGCTGGTGAGCACGTTGTCGCCGAGCGTGTTGCGCCTGACGGCCTGGTAGATGCCGAGCGGGAACGCAATCAGGATGGACAGCACCAGCGACACCCCGCTCAGGTAAGCGGAGATAGGCGCCCGCTGCCCGAGTGCCGCGTCGACGGTCTCGTTCAGCTTGTAGGAGTAGCCGAGGTTGCCGTGCAGTGTCTGCCACAGCCAGCTCAGGTACTGCAGAATGAACGGCCGGTCATATCCGTGCGCCCGGTTCCACGCGTTCACGGCGGACGGGAATGCCTTGAGCCCGAGCACGGCCCGGCCCGGTGGACCACCGATCTCGTGCAGCATCCCGAAGATCAGCAGGGACAGCCCGATCAGAATGATGACCGACGTTCCGGCGCGCCGCAGTAGGTAGGTGCCCATAGCTCAGCCCTCTGGTGTTGTTGCTGGCACGGCCGGTCGCCTGAGCGGCCGTCTCCGCCGGCGGCCCGCAGGCCGCCGGCGGAGAGCGCGTAATGCCAGGTTATGACTTAGTGAAGTACCACTGTTCGGGGTTCAGGGAGAACTGAGCCAGCTCCCAGAACGAGGCCTGCGTGCCGGACAGCGTGTCCTTCCACGCGTACACGTGGTCGGCCTCGGGCTGGAACAGCCCTGGCAGGTCCGTCGCGTAGAAGGCCGCCTCGTTGTTGACCGCCTTCGGGTTTGTGCCGTAGAGGGACTGGTTGATCAGCGCGTTCGCCGTGGCGCTGCTGTAGCCGCCGATGTTGAACGAGCCGGTCGTGTTGAAGATGTCCTCGCCGGTCGGGTAGAGGCCCTCGGAGAAGCCGCCGAAGTCCTCCATCTGCCACTTGTTGTCGTTGGACGGCGCCGCCGGGTCATCGTAGTTCTCGATGATGTAGTTGAAGTCCTTGCCGACGAGCGTGACCGGGATGTCGGCGCTCTTGGCCGCCGAAGCGAACGCGGTGTCCTCTTCGGTGATGGACGGGGATCCGTTGTTGTAGACGAGCGTGAAGCTCAGCTTCGTGCCGACCGGGATCTTCGCGCCGCACTCGTTGGCCGCCGTGCCTGCCTTCTCGCAGGTCTGGACGCCGCCCACGACCTTCCAGCCGTGCGCGGCCAGCAGTGCCGACGCGGCCGACGGGCTGTACGGGTAAAGATCCTTCGTGGCGTTGGTCGGTGTGTAGGGGCTGACCGGCTCGGGCGGCACGGTGCCGCTCGACGCCACCGCGTAGCCGTGGTCGATGGAGGTGATGTATCCGGGGCTGTCCACCAGGTGGTCGAGCGCCTGCCGGACATACAACTGGCCGACGACGTTGTTCCAGTCGTTGGTGGTGTCCTTGAAGTTGAACACCATGTAGTCCCAGCCGTAGTCCGGATAGCCAAACGTGTGGTAACCGGACTTCTGCAGGGCCGAGATCTGCGGGTAGTCGTCGGCGGGCACGAGCCCGACGTCGAGTGCGCCGCTCCTGAGCGCGTTGAACTCGGAGGCATCCGAGGTGAACGCCACTTCCTGGAACTTGGCGATCGTCGGCTTGTCAGGACCGGTGTACTTCGTGTTCGGCGCCATCGTGTTCGCGTCGGTGCTGGGGTTGAACGCCGTCAGCCTGAACGGTCCGTCCACGACCTGCCAGAGCGGGTTGCTCGCGTAGGTGGACAGCTTCAGCGACTGCGCGTTGAGGTAGTTGTAGACGGCCTCGCACTTCTTCCAGTGGTCGGCCGCGCTGTCGGTCAGGCAGCCTCCGCTGTCGTCGGCGTTCCCGAACTTGGTCACGTCCCAGGACAGCGGGAGCGGCGTGATCACCGCGATCTGGCCGAGGAACGCGTAGGCCTGGTTGTAGGACTTGGTGAGCTTGATGACCACCTGGTACTTCGACGTCGCGGTGATGCTGGCCACGTTGCTGGGGAACAGCCCGGGGCTGTAGTCACCGTAGTTGGCGGGGCTCAGCGTGACCGCGCCTTCCAGCAGCTTGGTGAAGAAGACCACGTCCTCCGCGTCGACCGACTCGCCGTCCGACCACTTGTAGTTGGACTTCATGTTGATCGTGATCGTCTTGTTGCCGTTGCTGAAGATCGGCGCGCTGGCGAGGCTCTCGCCATAATCGATGCTGAGCGAGTGACCGGACGGACTCCACCAGAGCGGCCGGTACATCAGCGACTGGAAGTACCCGGCCGTGTAGACGGAGAGGTCAGCGCCGGGCGTGATCGGCATGATGTAGGTGGGTGTGGCACCGGCGGCCATGCCGAACGTCACGGTTCCACCGGAAACCTTATGGGCAGCCGGCCCGGGAATGCTCCCGTATCCCGGCAGGGCTGCCTGACCCGTCGTGGTACTGCTGGAGCCGCAGGCAGCCAGTGCGGTGGCCCCGAAGAGAGCCAGCGCCGCAATTGCGACGCTGGTTCGGGCTAGTCTCATAGTGCTACTCCTCGCCTACTCAGGCGCCGGCTAGTCGCAGCCCCCCCACTCCGTGCAACCTGCGAAGCCATGTACTACGCCACCGCCGCCCATCCGATAGGACTCCGCGCGCGGTTGCCCGAACCGTGCGCGGACTTGGCAAGGACCAAGTTGGGCCTCAGCTTAAATTCGGCAGGATCATCGCTCCAAGCGCCGGCTTATCACAGTTTCCTATCGATGCAGCGCGCTAATGCGCAGCGTTGCAGGCGAGTTACTAATCGGTTTCCGTGTGAATCCAGCGCATTACTCGGCCGCGGCACCCATGGCGTGCGCGCCGCCATCGACGTGCACGATCTCTCCGGTCGTCGCCGGGAACCAGTCAGACAGCAGCGCGACGCAGCCGCGCGCGGCCGGCTCGCCGGTGGACAGGTCCCAGCCGAGCGGAGCCCGCCCCGCCCACACGCCCTCGAACCGCTCGAATCCGGGGATGCTCCGCGCGGCCATGGTCTTGACCGGCCCGGCGGACACCAGGTTGACCCGGATCCCGCGCGGCCCGAGGTCCCGCGCCAGGTACCTGGCGGTGGACTCGAGCGCGGCCTTGGCGACTCCCATCCAGTCGTAGCCAGGCCAGGCGACCCTCGCGTCGAAGTCCAGCCCGACAACAGCCCCGCCCGGCTGCATGAGCGGCAGCGCTGCCATCGTCAGCGACTTCAGCGAGTAGGCCGACACGTGCAGCGCCGACGCCACGTCCTGCCACGGCGTCTGCAGGAAGTTGCCGCCGAGCGCGCTGGCTGGCGCGTTCCCGATGCTGTGCACCACCCCGTCGAGGCCGTCGACGTGCTGTGACACGCGCTCCGCCAGGGAGCCGAGCTGGCCGTCGTCGGTCACGTCGAGCTCAAGCACCGGCGGCGGATCTGGCAGCCGCCTGGCAATGCGCTCCACCAGGCTCAGGCGGCCGAACCCGGTGAGGACGACCGTCGCACCCTCCTGTTGCGCTATCCGCGCCACGTGGAACGCGATCGATGCGTCCGTCAGCACCCCGGTGACCAGGATGCGCTTACCGTCCAGGATGCCCATGGTCCCGCCTCAGTGACCCATGCCGAGGCCGCCATCGACGGGCAGCACGGCGCCGGTAATGTAGCCAGCCTCCTGGCTGGCGAGGAACGCCACGGCGGCCGCGACCTCGTCGGCCGATGCGTACCTGCCGAGCGGCACGTTCCCCAGGATCGCGCGCTTCTGGTCGTCGGTCAGCACCGCCGTCATGTCGGTGTCGACGAACCCCGGCGCGACCACGTTGACGGTGATGCTGCGCGTGGCGAGCTCGCGCGCCAGCGAGCGCGCGAACCCGATCAGCCCGGCCTTGGCCGCCGCGTAGTTGGCCTGCCCGCCCGAGCCAAGCAGCCCGACCACCGACGAGATCAGGATGATCCGGCCGCGCCGCATCCTGATCATCCCCCGCACCGCGCGCTTGGCAACCCGGTAGGCCCCGGTGAGGTTGGTGTCCAGCACGTCGGTGAAGTCGTCCTCGCTCATCAGCGCGAGCAACTGGTCCCTGGTGATCCCGGCGTTGGCCACCAGTACCTCGACCGGTCCGTGGGCGTCCTCGGCAACCTTGAACGCCATGTCCACCTGAGCGCTGTCCCGGACGTCGCAGGCCGCGACCGTCAGACCCGGCACCGGCTCCCCCGACCTGGAGGTGATCGTCACGCTGTCCCCGCCGTCCGCAAGGCGGCGGGCTATGGCCAGGCCGATGCCTCGGTTCCCCCCGGTCACAAGGACAGATCGGCTCATGCTTCTCCTCAGGCAGCCACGCCCGCGTAGATGCGGACGCGTGCGAGCGTACCGGCCGGGCCGCCCGCCGCGCAGAGCCTGTGCGGGCTTCCCGGCGGCACGGCCGGGGTCCGGGGGCCGGCCAGCGGCCGGCCCGGCGGGGGGTTCGGGGGGTCGCCCCCCCGGGGTAGCACTGCGATAGGTTCGTCAGTCGTGGATGCAAACCAGACGACGCCCGGGCGGCAGATAGACGCGGAGTTCACCAGTTACCCGCTGCGGGCGCTGGCCGATGCCGCGCTGCAGCGGGCTAGGCAGCTTGGCGCCGAGCACGCCGATTTTCGGGCCGAACGGATCAGGGGCCAGCAGCTCCGGGTGTCCGACGGCGACCTGGAGACCGAGTTCGACAGCGACGACCTCGGCCTCGCCGTCCGCGTCGTCGTGGACGGCACCTGGGGTTTCGCCTCGGCAGTCGACCTGACCGCTGAGGCTGCGGCGCGCGCAGCCGCCGACGCCGTCGACGTCGCCAGGGTGGCAGCTGCCATCAACAATGACCGCATCGAGCTCGCCGGCGAGCCAGCCCACGGCGAGGTCACCTGGGTGTCGGACTACGACATCGACCCCTTCGCCGTCAGCCTCGCCGACAAGGTCGAGCTCCTCGCTGGCTGGAGCAGGGACCTGCTGCGCAGCGACCGCGTGGAGCACGTTGACGCCTCGCTGTATCAGGTAAAGGAGTGCAAGTTCTACACCGACGGCTCGACCACGGCACTGCAGCAGCGGGTGCGGGTGCACCCGGAGCTCACCGCGGTGGCCGTGGAGCCGGACGGCAGGTTCGAGACGATGCGGACGCTGGCCCCGCCGGTCGGGCGCGGCTACGAGTACCTGACGGGATCCGGCTGGGACTTTCCTGGCGAGCTGGCCGAACTGCCCGAGCTGCTGGCAGCCAAGCTGGCCGCGCCGTCGGTCAAGGCCGGCCGCTACGACCTCGTGATCGATCCGTCCAACCTGTTCCTGACGATCCACGAGTCGATCGGGCACGCGACCGAACTCGATCGCGCGCTCGGCTACGAGGCCGCGTACGCCGGCACGTCATTCGCCACCATCGACAAGCTCGGCACCCTCCAGTACGGCTCGCCGATCATGCACGTGACCGGTGACCGCACCGCCATGCACGGCCTGTCGACGATCGGCTACGACGACGAGGGAGTGGCCGCGCAGTCCTGGGACCTGATTACCGGCGGCGTGCTCACCGGCTACCAGCTCGACCGCAGGATCGCGAGGCTCGAGGGTCTCGGCCGATCCAACGGGTGCGCGTTCGCGGACTCCCCTGGCCACATGCCGATCCAGCGGATGGCGAACGTCTCGCTCCAGCCGGCGCCCGACGGCCCGTCGACCGAGCAGCTCATCGCCGGGGTGACCGACGGCATCTACATAGTGGGCGACAAGAGCTGGTCGATCGACATGCAGCGGTACAACTTCCAGTTCACCGGGCAGCGGTTCTACCGCATCAGGAACGGCCGGCTTGACGGCCAGCTACGCGACGTCGCCTACCAGGCGACGACCACCGACTTCTGGAACTCGATGGAAGCGGTGGGCGGCCCGCAGACCTACGTGCTGGGCGGCGCCTTCAACTGCGGCAAGGGACAGCCGGGGCAGGTGGCCCCGGTGAGCCATGGCTGCCCCTCGGTCCTCATGCGCGGCATCAGGATCCTCAACACGGTGGAAGAGGCAGGCCGATGAGCAACCACAGACCTCAGGACGCGGTCGAGCGCGCCCTGCAGGCGGCACGCTGCGACGACTGCGTGGTGATCGCGGAGGAGACGTCCACGGCCAACCTGCGCTGGGCCGCCAACTCGCTGACCACGAACGGCGTTTCCAGGTCACGCCAGCTCACCGTCATAGCCGTCAATCGTGCTGGCGACGCGGCCAGGGTCGGCGTGATCTCACGTGCCGGAGTTCGCGATGACCAGGTCGCGGACATCGTGGCCGAGGCCGAGAAGGTGGCCGCTGACTCAGAGCCCGCTCCGGATGCGCAGCCCCTTGTCCAGGCGGCCGATTCCGCCAGCAAGGACTGGGACGACCCGCCGCACGCGCGTCAGATCGAGGTATTCAGCGGCTTTGCGCCCGAGCTCGGCAACGCCTTCACCGTGGCGGCGAGCGGCGGCCGCAAGCTGTACGGCTTCGCCGAGCACACGACGACCACCACGTTCCTCGGCACTTCGTCGGGCCTGCGGTCGCGGCACGACCAGCCAACCGGGCGCCTCGAGCTCAACGCCAAGTCGGCGGACCTGACCAAGTCCGCCTGGTCGGGGGCGGGCACCAGGGACTTCACCGACATCGACGTCATCGCGCTCGAGGCAGACCTTGCGCGCAGGCTCGGCTGGGCCGAGCGTTCTGTCGAGCTGCCGGCGGGCCGGTACGAGACCCTGCTCCCGCCGACCGCGGTGGCCGACCTGATGATCTACATGTACTGGTCCGCTGGCGCGAAGGACGCGCTCGATGGGCGCACGGTCTTCAGCAAGGCTGGCGGCGGCACCCGTGTTGGCGAGCAGCTCGCCAGGCTGCCTCTCTCGTTGCGCAGCGATCCGGTTGAGCCGGGCATCGCCTGCGAGCCTTTCGTGATCGCGCACGCCTCCAGCCGGGATTCCTCGGTCTTCGACAACGGACTGCCGACGTCCAGGACAGAGTGGATCTCGGACGGCCACCTCGCGGCGCTGACCCAGACCAGGCACTCGGCCGAGCTCTCCGGGCTGCCCGTCACTCCCGCTATCGACAACCTGATCATGGACGTCACGGGATCGTCCGGCTTGCTGCAGGACATGGTCGCCAGGACATCGCGCGGTCTGCTGCTGACCTGCCTGTGGTACATCCGCGAAGTCGACCCGCAGACCCTTCTGCTCACCGGGCTGACGAGGGACGGTGTGTACCTGGTCGAGAACGGCGAGGTAACCGGCGCGGTCAACAACTTCAGGTTCAACGAGAGCCCGGTGGACATGCTCGGGCGGATAACCGAGGCCGGTACCGCGACGCACACGCTGCCGCGCGAGTGGAGCGACTGGTTCACCAGGGCCGCGATGCCGCCGCTCCGGGTGGAAGGCTTCAACATGTCCTCGGTGAGCCAGGCGAACTAGGTCAGCGGTCCGGGTCTGCGGGCGTGGCAACCCGGCCGGGCAGCGCTGCGTTCTGAAGGGCGTGCGGGAAGATCCGGCGTTCGAGGAGTTCGTGCGGGCACGGTCGAGCGCGCTGCTGCGCACCGCTTACCTGCTCGTGGCCGACCACGGCCAGGCTGAGGACTTGTTGCAGACGGCACTGCTGCGCGCCCTGCAGCACTGGCGGGCCGCGCGGGCTGCGCCGGAGGCCTACGTCCGGCAGGCCCTGCTCAACCTCTGCCGGGACAACTGGCGGCGCGCCCGCGTCCGGCCGCGGGAGCTGCCGCTGCTGGCCGGGGCGGAGCACGGCGCTTCGCTCGCCGGGCCCGCCGACCAG
>JASIGS010000157.1 GCA_030052355.1 Streptosporangiaceae bacterium
TCCCGGTGAGTACGGCTGCACGCGCTCGGAAAACTGCTCGAAGCCCTCGGTACCGCTGAACGTGGCGGCCTGCTCCCCCGCGACGAACCGCAGTAGCCGCTCCACCCGCTCGTAACTGAAGTCCTCGGCGTCGGCCGTGTCGGGGTACAGGGCCGACTTGACGTCGTCGAAGTGCATCGGCGGGCCCACGCTGACCCCGGGATTGAGCCTGCCGCCGGACAGGATGTCCACGGTGGCCAGGTCCTCGGCGAGCCGGAGCGGGTTCTCCCAGCCGAGGGGCGTCACCGCCGTGCCGAACTCGATCCGCGTCGTGCGCTGCGACGCCGCCGCGAGGACCGCGACCGGCGACGAGATGCCGTGCTGCAGGTGCCGGTGGCGCAACCACGCGCTGTCGAAGCCAAGCCGCTCGCCGAGCTCGATGACCTCCAGCGTGGACTCATGCCCCGGTGCGGGATCGTCGCCGTCGAACAGGCCGATGGTCAGGAAGCCCAGCCGCTCCAGCGCGACCCCAGGCCGTGGCATCCCTTGTCCCTTCCGTCGCGCTGCAGCTCGCGCCACACGATCGTAGCGGAGGAGGGGATCCTTGCCGTCTGCCTCTTGCGCTCACCAGTAGTCGCATTGAGACTACTAGCAGGCGAGCTGCCACAATCTGGAGGTCACGAGCATGAGCCTGGCAGGCGAAGTGAAGGCGCCGCTGCGCAACACTGACCGGTTCTTCATCGGCGGTGAGTGGGTGAAGCCGTCGTCCGACGCGAAGATCGACGTGATCGATTCGGGAACGGAAGAGCTGTACTTCAGGGTCGCCGAGGCACAGGCGGCCGACGTGTCTCGTGCCGTCGAGGCAGCCAGGCGCGCGTTTGACGAGGGTCCGTGGCCGCGCCTGACGCACGCGGAGCGGGCCGAGTACCTGCGGGCGATCGGCGCCAGCCTGCGGGGACGCGCCGACGACCTGAGCCAGATCTGGCCGCGCGAGTCCGGCATCCTGCACGTGATAGCTCCGTTCTTCGCAGCCGACGCCGCCGCAACCTTCGAGTACTACGCGGGGCTGGCAGACACGTTCGCGTGGGAGGAGCCCGCCCGGCCGACCGCAGGCGGAGAGTTCGGTCTCATCGTGCGCGAACCGGTCGGCGTGGTCGGCGCGATCATCCCGTGGAACGTCCCCATCGGCCTGCTCGCGGTCAAGATCGCTCCCGCGCTGATCGCAGGGTGCACGGTCGTGCTCAAGTCGTCGCCAGAAGCACCGGGTGAGGGCTACCTGGTCGCCGAGGCGGCCGAGGCCGCCGGGCTGCCACCTGGCGTGCTCAACGTGGTCACCGCCGACCGTGAGGTGTCCGAGCTGCTGGTCCGCGACGAGCGCGTCGACAAGATCGCTTTCACCGGCTCGACTGCGGCCGGCCGCCGGATCGGGTCTATCTGCGGCGAGCGGATCGCGAGGTGCACGCTAGAGCTCGGCGGCAAGTCCGCCGCCGTGATCCTCGACGACGCCGACATCGCCACGGCGGCGGCGAACATCTCCGCGGCCGAGTGTTTCCTGTCCGGTCAGGTCTGCTCGTCGCTGACCAGGATCGTCGTCCCGCGGCGGCGCCACGACGAGCTGGTCGAGGCGCTGGCCGGCACGTTCTCCCAGGTACGCGTGGGCGACCCGTTCAGCCCGGAGACACAGATGGGACCCCTGGTCGCGAGCCGCCAGCGCGACCGCGTCGAAGGCTACATCGCCAAGGGGGTAGCCGATGGCGCGACGCTGGCGACGGGCGGCGGCCGGCCCAAGAGCCTGGACCGTGGCTGGTATGTCGAGCCGACGGTGTTCGGGAACGTGGACAACTCGTCGGTGATCGCGCAAGAAGAGATCTTCGGCCCGGTGCTCAGCGTCGTCCCCGCGCAGGATGAGCAGGATGCGATCCGGCTGGCGAACGACACAATCTACGGCCTGAACGCCTCGGTGTTCACGGGCGACGTGAATCGCGCCCGCGAGGTGGCACGCCAGCTGCGCTCTGGCACCGTCGGCCACAACCACTTCCGCACCGACTTTGGGATCGCGTTCGGCGGGTTCAAGCAGTCCGGCATCGGGCGGGAAGGCGGGCTAGAAGGCTTGCATCACTACCTCGAGGTCAAGACGGTCATTCTGGAAGGCCGCCCGTCCGGCTACGAGGACTCGGCAGGCTAACGCCCGGCCCGGTCCTCGGGCCGGGCGTCGGCCGCGTGCCGGCGAAGCCAGGTCTGCGGCTGGCCGGATTCCGCCGCGATCTCACGCCAGGTCCGTCCTTGCGCCCGGCGTCGCTGGACGTAGTCCGCTACCGACTCGGCATCCAGACTCGCCGCGACCTGCTGGCTGCGCAGCCGTGCAGCGTGCCGCTTCGCGGCGTGCGACGTGACATCCAGGCCGTGCCGCTGCAACGCCGACTTCACGGCGTGGAAAGAAACACCAGCCTCGAGCGCGATCGCGTTGACGCTCAGATGCTCTTCGCAGTGGCGTTCCCTTAGATAAGCGGCCAGGTCATCGAAGCCGAAGCGGGCGGTGACCTGAGCCCAGCGCGCGCCGGGTTTCTCCGTCGTGCGCGCGGCCGCCGCGGCCACTGGGTCCAGCCGCGGCAGGTGGCGCGACATCCAGTCCTTGTGCAGGCCGCACTCGCGGCTGATCGCCGCGAGGCTGTGCCCGGCCTCCAGCCTGTCCAGCACGAGCTGGCCGATGCCCGGATAGCCAGCTCGGCGCGCTACGTCATCGGCAACCGCCGCAAGCCGCTGACCGGCCTGCTCGCGACTCGCGCGGGTCAGCTTGCTGCGGGCAGCATCTGACACGGCCATCGCGGACCGCCGACGGCGTTGCTCGGGGAACGGCCTCCCCCTGGCGGCCCGCGCGGCGTCGTCGGCGAGCTCACCGGTGCGGGCCCGCTCACGGCCGCGTGCACTGCCCGCGCGCACGGCCGGCTCGAATATCAGCCTGGCGGTGAAGGCCGCGGAGCGGAGCTTGCGGGTCTCGGCGCCCTCGAGCGACTGGCTGCGCTCGAGCCCGAATGCGTCGCAGTACTGCGGCTTCGTCCAGCCATGAGAAACCAGGTGCGCCGCGACGGACCGGAAGGCACGGCCGCACAGGTGACAGGTCACGCGAGAGCCGTCGGCACTGACCTCGCCGATCGGAACGAAGTACGGGGTCCCGTCGCGCAGCATCCCGACCACCTGCCCGCCGCCCGGTGCGGCGCGACTGGCCACTCGCAAGTCAGCAGGGGCGCCAGACATCAGGGTGAGCCTCCCGTGTCAGGTAGTACCACTGAGACTACTGCGGACGACTGGGAGAGTCCACTTCCGGCAAACCGGTTATCTCGCCCGCACCGCCGTCGCGGGCTCGCGCATGGCTTCCAGGAACCGCAGTGTGGCCGCCATGTTCTCGCATCGCCAGAGACTGACCGTGCGGTCGAACCCGCTAGCCTCGGCGAGGCGCGTTCGCAGCGCTTCGTTTACGGGCTGCAGCTTGTCGCGCTGAGCGTCGAGCAGCGGCGCCGGGTCGGCGCCCGCCCGGTCCAGCAAGGCTAGCTTGACGAGCAGTTCTGAGCGGATGTCGCGGTTGTGACTGACCGGCCTGGTCAGCCACGCCTCGGCCGCGCGGCGGCCCGCCTTCGTGACGTCGACCAGTGACCTGGCCGGGCCGACGCTCGACGGCTGCACCTCGATGGTCGCCACCAGCTCCATGGCCTCGAGCCGCTGCAGTGCCCGGTAGACAACCGGCTTCGGCACCCGCCAGACCTGCCCGAGTTCGCCGTCGCCGGCCAGCATGCGAGCGAGCGCGAAGCCGTGCGTAGGCGCCTCGCACACCAGGCAGAGCACGAGCCACTCTGCCAGCGAGAGCCGTGGCTGGGCGGGACCGGGCATGGTCCAACACTACGGCCAGCCGTGACCCCGCCGTGGCAGCCGAGCCGCCTCGCGCACCCGGGCACCACGGGTCTTTGAACCGCGCCAATCGGGCACATGAGTTACCGCTGCATTACCCGGGTGTGACATGGGGCGGCCAGCGGCCAGATCGGCCCGCAACGGCCGGTACCGGGCGGCAGCATGTGCGGCATGCGATGCCTACTAGCGCCTGCCGGCCCGCGGTGAGCGGCGCGATCGACGACCGGGCCGACCAGTTCGACTACCTGCCTCCGCCCGATGCGGTCCGCGGCGTGGCCGGGTCCGATCTGCGTGACCGGCTCACTGGTCTCGCCGGCGCGCACCCGTCATCGGCCGACTATTCCGGCTGGCCGGGCTCGGAGCGCGTGCCGGAGTCCGGGGAGCGCCCGGACCTTGCGCTGCCCGTCGAGGTCGTGATGCCGGCCGGCCGGCGCGCGCACATCCTGGACGGCGAGCCTGGCGACGGCGGCGGTCACCGGGCCGGCACCGGCAGGCCGGGCAAGACGGAATTCCCGGTGGAATGGACGGACGACCGCATCGTCGATGCGGTGCTCTCGGTCGCGCGATATCCCGATCAGCCACCCGCTCGCCAGGCGAACGACCGCTGGCGAGTCGCCGGTACGCGCGACGGAGTGAGCTTCGTCGCCATCATCGAATCGGGCGGCGGCGTGTGGACCGCGTGGCCCCGTGAGGGCTCACCCGGCGTGGTCAAGAACGAGAGGCAGAGGACAGATGATGGACGAATATGAGGTCGCCGAGCGGGCCAGCGCGCTTCCCGACCGGTTCGCGGCGCGACTGCCCGCCGTCACCATGGAAGGTCTCAGGCTG
>JASIGS010000018.1 GCA_030052355.1 Streptosporangiaceae bacterium
CGACCGACACCGTGGCCAGCCCGGACGCCCCTTGGAGCTGCAGCACAGCCACGTCGTCGGTGTTGTCGTAGCCGACCAACTTCGCCGTGTAGGTCTGGCCGTTGCCGACGTCCCTGGCCTTGATCGACGTGGACCCCGCGATCACGTGGTTATTGGTGAGCACCTCTCCTGACGAGGTCAGGACCATTCCGGTGCCCTCGGCGGTGCTGCCCTGGTAGCCGAGCGTCGAGGTGATATCCACCAGGCCCGGGTCAATCTTGCTCGCGATGGCGGACGTGCTGAGCGGCGCCGCTGAGCCGCCAACCGTGGCCCATGCTGTGCCGCCGGCCGCGAGCGCCACTACGAGCGCACCAGCGGCCAGCGCGGCACCGCGGTGCCGCTTCTTGGGTGAAATGCCTGCGTACTCGCCTGCCACTTGCTCTGCCGGGCCGCCGAAGCCGGCCGGCCAGCCCGCCTGCTGCCACATGGGCGGCGGGGGCGGCGGCGGCTGTGACGGGTCGTACGGGTCGTACGGTCCATACTGGCCGTTCACGGTCCTCATCCCTTCCGCGTCTTTGAGCGTCTGGCGTTGCTAGGCTTTGGGAGCACTGGATGTTGCGACGCTCACAAACCCATAGTCGGTTCCATCACTGCACAGGCGCTTCCACATCCCTGACCGTTAGCTCCTGGTCTGCTTGGGGGATCCTGAGGATTCGCTCAGCGACACCTCACCACCTGCTCGACTTTCCGGACTTAAGCCACTTACGCCTCAGCTGCCGGAGTCTGAGGGCTGACTCCCGCCGTAATAGGCTGAAGACGTGGTACTAGCTCCCGAGGGCCGTCGCCTGCTCCGCATCGAGGCACGTAACAGTCAGGTCCCGGTCGAGCGCAAGCCACCGTGGATCAAGACGACGCTGCGCACCGGACCGGAGTACACCCAGCTGAAGCAGCTCGTCCGGAGCGAGGGCTTGCACACGGTCTGCGAGGAGGCCGGGTGCCCGAACATCTTCGAGTGCTGGGAGGATCGGGAGGCCACGTTCCTCATCGGCGGCGACCAGTGCACGAGGCGGTGCGACTTCTGCCAGATCGCCACCGGCAAGCCCGGCCCGCTCGATACCGACGAGCCGCGCCGGGTCGCCGAGTCGGTGGCCACCATGGGGCTGCGGTACGCGACGGTCACCGGCGTGGCCCGCGACGACCTCCCCGACGGCGGCTCGTGGCTCTACGCGCAGACCTGCAGGGAGATCCACGCGGCGATCCCCGGCTGTGGCGTGGAACTGCTGATCCCCGACTTCAACGCCGATCCTGACCAGCTCGCCGAGGTGTTTTCCGCCAGGCCGGAGGTGCTCGCCCACAACATCGAGACCGTGCCGAGGATCTTCCGCAGCATCCGGCCTGGCTTCCGCTACGCCAGGTCGCTCGAGGTGCTGAACCGGGCCAGCCAGGACGGGCTCGTTCCCAAATCCAACCTGATACTCGGCATGGGCGAGCGGCGCGA
This sequence comes from Streptosporangiaceae bacterium, assembly GCA_030052355.1. The sequence goes on from JASIGS010000018.1 coordinate 1,478, forward strand.
CGAGGTCAGCGAGGCCATGGCCGACCTCCGCGCGGCCGGCTGCGAGTTGCTCACGATCACCCAGTACCTGCGGCCGTCTGTGCGTCACCACCCCGTCGCGCGGTGGGTACCACCCGAGGAGTTCGATGAACTCGCGCAGGAGGCGGCCGGGCTCGGATTCGCCGGCGTGCAGTCAGGTCCGCTGGTGCGGTCCTCCTACCGGGCCGGGCGGCTGTACCGCCAGGCGATGCAACGTCGCGCCGGACCGGTATCCTCGCGTTCATGGTGAGAAGGCGCGGTGCCAAGGCATCGAATCCCGACGATCCCGCCTCGATGGGCCGGATCAAGCAGATCCGCATGGTCGCGGGCATCGTGCGCAAGCAGAACCCGAGGGCGCTGCCGATCGTGGCCGCGGCCGGAGTCGGCATCCTTGTCGTGTTCGTGCTGGTCGGCCTGCTCACCGGCCTCGCATCGTTCCTCATCCCGCTCGGGGTGCTACTCGGCCTGCTCGCGGCAACCATCCTCTTCGGGCGGTTCGCGCAGTCCGCGCAGTACGCCGCAATTGAGGGCCAGCCGGGCGCGGCCGCGGCGATCCTGCAGAACATGCGCGGCGCCTGGACGACGACGCCGGCCGTGTCGGCCAACCGGAACATGGACGTCGTGCACCGCACCGTCGGCCGTCCCGGCGTCATCCTGGTCGGCGAGGGGTCGGCGACCAGGCTGCCGAGCCTGCTCGCGGCTGAGAAGAAGCGGATCTCCCGCATCGCCAGCCAGGTCCCGATCTACGACTTCCAGGTGGGCGACGCCGAGGGCCAGGTGCCGATCAGGCAACTGCAGAAGAAGATCATGAGGCTCCCCCGCAACATCAGCGGCCAGGCGGTCGCCGACCTGAACTACCGGCTGAACGCACTGCCGCAGCAACTGCAGATGCCCAAGGGTCCCGTCCCGCGCACGGCCAGGATGCCGAAGGCGCCGCGACCGAGGACCCGCTAGCGGTCAGACCCGGACGACCACGGTTCCGGCCGCCTTATCGTGCAGGCCGCGCAAGTCGCGGTCCATCATCAGGGTCGGCACCACGAGCATGAGCAGCACGGTCCTGGCCAGCGCGCGCGGCAGGCCGACCGGCCTCGCGTCCAGCCTGACCACCCGGATGCCGAGCAGCCGCTTGCCGATCGTGAACCCAGTGAACGCCGTCAGCAGGAAGTCCTCGACGCCGAACACCGCCAGTGGCCACAGCCTCGGTTCGACCAACACGTTGTGCCCGGCGGACGGATGGTAGAAGAACGCGGTCGCGATGATGCTGCACGCGATCCAGTCGATCAGCAGCGCCCCGAACCTCCGGCTCCAGCCGCTCACGGACCCAGGGCCGAACTCGGGCAGCCCGAGATGCTGGCCCGGATATACCTCTTCCTCGGGCTCGGTCACCTGCTGGTTGGTCACGACGTACACGCTATCCGCTGCGGTGGGGCACCGGGACGGCGGCCGCGGGGGTTCTGCGATGCTGAAAGCAAACGCCCGTCACCGGGCCAGCCCACATGGCCAGCACCGGGGCGGCGGTGCGCGGGCGTAACAGCAGCGAAACATGGGGGACACGGCCAGGAAACTGGCTACGGCTAGCCTCACAACCGCGCCAGCCAGGTAGGGGGCAGACGTTCAGAACGACACCGCGACGGCGGCTAAGGAGAGCTGATGTTCACAACCGGCGATGAGGTACTGCAGTTCATTGAATCCGAGGGGGTGCAGTTCGTCGACGTCAGGTTCTGCGACCTGCCTGGCATCATGCAGCACTTCACGGTGCCCACCGAGTCGTTCGACGACAAGGTGTTCACCGACGGGCTCATGTTCGACGGCTCGTCGATCCGGGGCTTCCAGCAGATCCACGAGTCCGACATGCTGCTGCTGCCCGACCCGGCCACGGCGATGCTGGACCCGTTCCGCTCCCGCAAGACCCTCAACCTCACGTTCTTCGTGCACGACCCGCTGACCGGCGAGCCGTACAGCCGCGACCCGCGCAACATCGCCCGGAAGGCGGAGAACTACCTGCGCGGCAGCGGCATCGGCGACACCGCGTACTTCGGCCCGGAGGCGGAGTTCTACATCTTCGACTCGGCCCGCTATGAGACCGGCCCGAACGAGGG
>JASIGS010000158.1 GCA_030052355.1 Streptosporangiaceae bacterium
CGATCTTGAGCACGTCAGCACCGGTACCCGTGGATTCCACCACTGCCCAGCCGCCGGGGGCGTACTGGAATGCCACCATGGGAGTGCGGCTGGTGTGCGGGCGCAAGGGCATCAGGTTGCCGCCGGCGTACCGGGTCCAGTAGGCGGGCTGGCCCTGCACGTCCGGGGCCCGGCCGGTCACCGTCATATCGACTTTGGTGCCGGCTGCGGTCGACCCGCACGACAGGCTCGCGGACCGCAGCGTGCACCAGCCGGACGCATAGAGCACAACCTCCGTGCTGTCGGGGGGCGAGCTGGAGGACGCCCTCAGCAGGAGCGCGGTGTGCCAGTCGGCTGAACCCTCCACGCTGGGCGTGTAGGGGTACCAGGTTGCAGCCGCGTACGGCACCAGCGGGTTAAAGAGTTTCGGCGCGGCCGGGCCGCCAGTCGAGGTCGGCTGGCGCTGGCCCGCGGCGAACACGCCGGCCAGCAGCACCACCGCGAGTACCGCCGCGGCTGCGAGGACCGGGCTACCGAACGCGCCTGCCCGCCGCCTGAACAACCGGGCCCGGCCGATACGCCGCGCGACCGGGATGCTGATGGGCGCGGGCGGCAGTTCGCTGGCGGCCTGCCGCTTAAACAGGACGCGGAGGTCAGACTCACGCACGGTGGGGACCCTTTCCGGCTCCGCGGCGCGTCGGCGCCTGGGTGGCAGCGGCGGCGACTGCGGCGTCGCCGTTCAGCCGGCCGCGGAGTGCGGCGAGCGCCTTCGCGGTCTGACTCTTCACGGTGCCCGTGCTGCAGCCGAGCATGGCGGCCGTCTGGTCGATATTGAGGTCGCAGTAGTAGCGCAGGACCAGCGCGGCCCGCTGGCCCGGTGGGAGCGCGGCCACGGCGGCCTGCAGATCCATGAGGTCGTCGCGATCGGCCGTCAGGATCGGCGCTTCGGGCAGCTCGTCGGTCACGCTCACGCGCCTGGTCCAGCCGCTGCGCCGCTCGTGCAGGAACTCGCGGACCAGGATCGCGTTCACGTAGGCGTCGGTGTTGTCGGCACTCGCTGCCTTGGCCCAGTGCATGTAGACCTTGATGACGGCCTGCTGGACGAGATCATCGGCGCGGTGGCGGTCCTGGCACAGCAAGAGCGCGAGCCGACGTAGCGCGGGCAGTCGGCTCTCGACGTACTCGGAGTAGCCGGCATCGCGCTGGGTCGTCAAGGAGCGTGTCTTTCTGCGGAGTGACTCCTCACACTCTGCCGAGGCGCGCAGCGGGCGCTCAGGTTGTCCGCACAGGCAAGAAAGTGCCGATGGCGATCGTCCATGACGAGATCATCGCGGAACTCACCGCACCAGACCAGCGGAGGTCCAAGCCCTCTGCTGTGCGTGCGACGGGATACAGCAGCGCGTTATGAGCCGAGCCGGTGCAACGGGAATGGCGAGGGCAACCTCAGCTCGACGTTGCGGTCGGCGGGTGTGCCGGCACGTCCCGCCCCGGTGCCGAGCAGAGGGACGTTTGCCGCCAGCTCGCGGTGCAGGGCGGCAAGGTCACTGCCTGCCCTCAGCGACTCCGCGGCCGGCGGGCTGTCGTGGTCGATCATCGTGCAGAAGATCGACAGTTCTCCGGCCGACTCGGTGAGCTCGACCAGCCTCGCCTGACAGGGCCAGTCGGCGATGCTGCTCGTCGTAACTTCCCAGAAGCCGCCGGTTCCTCCCGGCGCCGGCCGCGCGCGCACCGCGTTCAGGTGTGTGTGGCCGTTCAGCCACAGCACGACATTCGGGAAGCGGTGCAAAAGGGCGACGAGCTCGGCGCCCCCGAGCATCGGCTGCCCATCCGGGCCGGCATGGCCCGCCAGCGGGTGTACCAGGCTCTCCATCCCGTGATGGGAGAAGATCACGGCCAGCCTGTCTGCGTTTCCGGTCCGGACCAGCGCACCATCTGGCGCCTGGTAGCTGGAATGCACCTCCGCCAGCGTGTCTTGCAGCCATCGGGCCTGATCATCGTCGAGGCAGCCGGCCGCCCCACCGGCCAGGCAGCTCGTGTCAAGTGCCACCAGCCGCACGGCCGCGGTGTCATAGCAGTAGTACGCGGTCCCGGCCAGCCGGTTGCGCTCCGTGAAGCCGTGACCGGCCGGCCGGGCAGACGGCCGGAAGTGTGCGGCGACGAACTCCTGGCGGGTAACTGAGCGGCGGTGGGCGTCCGGTGTAATCGGAATTGCGCGGCCGCCGAAGAACATCTCAGGTCGAAAGGTGAAGAACTCGAGGGCGCGGTCATGGTCGAAGCCTGGCGGGAGCGATGCAGGCTTGACATCGCCCGTCAGAGCTGCGGCGATTGCCGGGGTGACGACGCCGACGCCCTGGATCAGTGCCTCGTGGTTGCCGAAGCAGGACAGCCAGGGCACCTGCAGGCCAGCCGCGCTGAACTCGGCGAGCGACCGCTCCAGCAGGCCCGGCCAGTGCGGGAACCCGAAGGCTGCCCGGAACACGTCGGGTCCGGTTCCGGCCACACCGTCCGGCTTCCAGAAGATGTTGTCTGGCCAGTTCAGCGACTGCACGCCCTGGTAGCCAGGGCCGCCCGAGTTGGGCCGCACCAAGCCGCCGTCGAGGATCGCGAGAAACGTCTGCACCTCGTTCCACTGCGCGTTGTCGATCGCGTCACCGGTCGTGACCGCCAGCTCGACTGGCGCTCCGGTCGCCGGGGCAACGGCGGCATTGACGGTGCGCAGCATCGCGTCGACCGCGTGCGCGGTCAGCGCCTCCTGTGGGCGCTGAACGGGCACGATCTCCGCGTACCGCGGATCGGAAAACTCGCGGTTGAGGAACTCGAACCTGGCCGGTGACTGCACGTCGGCAAGCTGCAGATCGGTCAGGTGCACCAGGCTTAGGAGCGAGCGGACACGGCCGGTCGACCAGCCGTGGGTACCGGACCTGGTCTCGTCCACGGGCCCGGGAGCAAGCTCAGCGCGAACGAGGTGCGGCTCCCCGTCGATGACCTCTATGTTCCGGTACGCCGCCACGGACCCGGTGCGCTGCACGTCACCAGGCCCCAGCCGACGGGCCGTCGTCAACGGCGGGTAGCCACCGCTCACTCCGCCATTACACCGGCCCCGTTAGCCGAGACCAGCACCGGGTCCGGCCGGATTGTCAGCGTGACCCGGCTTCCCGCCGGATGCCTGCCTGCCTCCGCCGTGGGCAGCTGGGCCAGAACGGTGACGTCCCCGAGGTCGACCGTGACCCGACTGGTGGCACCCAGGAACGTCGAGGCGATCACGGTACCGGTCAGCGGGCCAGACTGGCCCGAACTGTCCGCAGCTAGCGTGACCGCCTCCGGCCGCACCAGCGCGATGGCCGCGCCCGGCGGAGCCGCGTTGTCCATGAGGGGCAGGTCGCACCCGCGAACGGTCACGGTCGTCCCCCACACCTGACCCGGAAGCTTGTTGCTGAGACCGACGAACTCGGCGACGAACGGCGTGGCCGGCCGGGAGTACACCTCGGCCGGAGCGGCGAGCTGCTCAAGCTTGCCCGCATTCATGACTCCCACCCGGTCGGCGACCGCCAGCGCCTCTTCCTGGTCGTGCGTCACAAACAACGTTGTAATGCCGACGTCAAGCTGGATGCGACGGATCTGGTCCCGCAGCTGGGCGCGAACCTTGGCGTCGAGTGCCGACAGCGGCTCATCAAGCAGCAGCACCCGGGGCTCGATCGCAAGCGCCCTGGCCAGTGCTACCCGCTGCTGCTGACCGCCGGATACCTGATGCGGATACCGGTCCGCTAGGGCCGCGAGGTCTACCAACTCCAGCATCTCCAGCGCGCGCTTCTCCCGCTTGGGTGCGCTCACCCGCCGCAGCCGCAGCCCGAACTCAACGTTCTCCTGAACCGTCAGGTGGGGGAACAGCGAATAGGCCTGGAACACCATGCCCATGTCTCGCTTGCTGGCAGGCAGCCGGCTGATATCGGTGTCGCCCACGAAGATCGCGCCGGAGTCGGCCTCTTCCGGCCCCGCCAGCAGCCGCAGCGTGGTGGTCTTACCGCAGCCAGAAGGGCCCAGCAGCGCGATAAGCTCGCCGGCCTTGATGGTCAGGTCGAGG
>JASIGS010000019.1 GCA_030052355.1 Streptosporangiaceae bacterium
CGTGCGCTACCGCGCGCCGCTCGTCGACGCGGCGCTGTTCCGGGTGCGCGCCTTCAGCGGTTCCTCGCTGGTGGCCATCGTTTTCTCGACGGCGTTCGCCGCCATGCTGTTCTCGAGGGTCTTGTGGTGCCAGGACGTCTGGGGCTGGTCCGCGCTGCGGACGGGCCTGGCGATCGCCCCCGGGCCGCTCATGGTGCCGGTGTTCTCATTCGCCGTCGCCGGGCGGATGATCCGCCGCTTCGGCGCCGGCCCGACCATCGCAGTGGGCGCGACCGTGTTCGCCGCCGGCGCGGCGTGGTGGGCGATAGCGGTCGGCCTCACTCCCGACTACGTCGGCGACATGCTTGGCGGGACTCTGCTCACCGGAGCGGGTGTCGGGCTCACCCTGCCGACCTTCATGGCCACCGGTGCCGCGTCGCTGCCGCCGCACTCGCTCGCGACCGGCTCGGCGGTCATCAACATGCTGCGTCAGGTGGGACTTGCCGTCGGGGTGGCCGTTTTCGTCGCAGTACTGGGCACTCCGCACGGGCTGCACGCTGTGCTGTCTGCCTACCGTGCCGGATGGTTTGTCGTCGCCGGAACCTCGCTGCTCGCGGCGCTGGCCGGCCTGGCTGTCCTGACCCCCTGGCGTCGCGCCGCTGAAACCGGTCAGGTCCTGGCCCCGACGGTGGTCCAGGAGCCGCAAGCTTGAGGAATGAGCCGGGAGCGGGAGCAGAACCTGCCGGGCGGCTGGGGCAAGGATGTCCCGCCGGTAAGGATCGGTACTGCCGTGCACAGGCAGCCTCCGGCCCGGAGCCTCTTCGTCCACCAGGTGCTCCGATTCCTGGCCGAGCAGCAGTACGGCTGGGCGCCGAAGTACCTGGGAATGGATGAGCACGGCAGAGAGGTGCTCGAGTACATCGAGGGCTACGTCCCGCACGGCCAGGAAGTCCCCAGCGCAACCTGGTCTGCCGAGACGATGCAGGAAATCTTCGAGCGCATCAGGAAGCTACACGACCTGACCAGCGCGACTGGACTCGCGGCTGGCCAGGAGTGCGTCTGTCATGGCGATCTCAGCTACGCGAACACCGTCTACCGAGGCGGGAGGGGCGTCGCCTTCATCGACTGGGACCTGGCGCATCCCGGACGGCGGATCGATGACGTCGGCTACGCCTTGCTTGAGTACTTGTCGATCGGCGAGTCCGAGGCCAGCGAGCCGGCCGAGCGTGCGCAGCTGGCGAGGACGCTGACGAATGCGTACGGCCTGAGTGCTGGCCTGCGTCGCACCCTGGTCGACCGCATGCTCGGGCTGTTGCTGGAAACGCGAGCCAGGCAGCTTGCGGCGATGCAGGCAGGCCAGCCTGCCGCCGTGAGGCTAGCCGCAGCGGGAGTACCTGACCGCATGCTCGTGCGGCACGCCTGGCTGGCCGGTCACCGGCGTGTCTTCGAGCGCGCGGTCGGCGGCTAGCGAGGCCGGAGGGCCGCGCAAGGCCCGGCAGCTAACGCATTTTGCCTGCACCGATGCCCGGGGCTTAGCCCAGATTTGTAACCTGTTCTAGTCGCACAGGCTGCGACGCGAACGCGCTGGCTGCCGGGAGGAGACCGCGATGCGTGACCACGACAGGTTCTACATCGGCGGACAGTGGGTTGCCCCCGCGGGCTCCGCCACGATTGACGTCATTTCGCCGCACACCGAAGAGGTCGTCGGGCGGGTGCCTGAAGGCACCGAAGCCGACATGGACCGGGCCGTGGCGGCTGCTCGCGACGCGTTCGACAACGGGCCGTGGCCGCAGCTGGATCCCGCGGAGCGCGCCGCGGCGGTTGGCAGGCTCGCGGATCTCTACGCCAGCAGGCTGACCGACTTCGCCGAGCTGATCACCGAGGAGATGGGCTCTCCGATCACGTTCTCCCAGCTAGCGCAAGCGCCTCAGCCCCAGCTGATGCTCAGCTATTTCGCCGAGCTCGGGAAGACATTCAGCTGGGAAGATGAGCGCCCCGGGCTGTTCGGGCCGGTCACCGTGCGGCGCGAGCCGGTCGGCGTGGTAGCCGCGATCGTGCCGTGGAACGTGCCGCAGTTCACCATCATGACCAAGCTGCCGGCCGCATTGGTCGCCGGCTGCACCGTCGTCGTCAAGCCGGCCCCGGAGACGCCGCTGGACGCCTACCTGCTCGCCGAGCTGATCGACGAGGCTGGGCTCCCGCCCGGCGTCGTGAGCATAGTGCCCGCCGGGCGCGAAGTCGGCGAGCACCTGGTGTCCCATCCCGGCGTGGACAAGGTCGCCTTCACCGGCTCGACCGCGGCCGGGCGCCGCATCGGGGCGATCTGCGGGCAGCAGCTGAAGCGGTTCAGCCTCGAACTCGGCGGCAAGTCTGCCGCCATCGTCCTCGAGGACGCGGACCTGGCTGCCACGATGGGCTGGCTGGAGATGGCCTCGCTGATGAACAACGGCCAGGCGTGCGTGGCCCAGACCCGGATCCTCGCGCCGCGTAGTCGCTATGACGAGACGGTGGACGCGCTGGCAGGCATGGTCTCGGGGCTCAAGGTGGGCGACCCGGCAGATCCGGCTACCCAGGTCGGGCCGCTCGTGGCCAAGCGCCAGCAAGACCGGGTCGAGGGCTACATTTCTGCC
>JASIGS010000159.1 GCA_030052355.1 Streptosporangiaceae bacterium
CAGCGGCGAGAGCGCGGCGAGCGCTGTAGCCGCCTGGATGACGGTGCTGGTGACGCGGCCGCGCATGTTCTCTGGCGCGATCCGCAGCATGGCCGCGAAGAGCGCGGCGTTCCCGGTGGGGGAAAGCACGAGCGTGATCGCGACCGGTATCGCGACCAGCGGCGACGGCAGCACGAACGCGGCCACCGCGAACAGTACCGTGGCGCTCACCGTCAGCCAGATGATCAGCTGCCACAGCGGCAGCCGGCCCTGCAGCTTCGGCGCGGCGACCGCACCGGCGAGGCCGCCGACCGCGATCCCGGCCTGCGCCAGCCCGATCACGCCGGGCGCAACGCCGTGCTGGCGGAGCGACACCGTGATCGTGAAGATCACGCCGTTGAAAGCGAAGTTGATCAGCGGGGCCAAGAGCACCGCCGCACGCAGCAGCGGGTGCCGCCAGACTATGGCCAGCCCTTCGCCGACCTCGTGCCACAGCGACTTCCGCTCGCCGGTCCGCTCCGGCCTGAACCGGCCGCGGATCCGGCTCACCGTTCCGGCCGAGACAAGGTAGGAAACCGAGTCGGCAAGGAACGGCACCGCGTTACCGAGTCCGAACAGGAATCCGCCCAGCGCGGGCCCTACCAGGCTCGCTCCGTAGCTGCGCGCCTCGGTGGCCGCCCACGCCTGCTCGAGCTGCGAGTCGTCGACGATCGCGGGAAGCGCCGCGTTGGCCGAGGGATCGAACATGACGTTCGCCGCGCCGTCCACGACGGCCACGATCATCACCACCGGCCAGCTCACCACGTGCAGCAGCACCAGGGCTACCAGCAGCGCCAGCACGGCCGCCCTGATGGTGTCACACGTGATCATCACGAGCCGCCGGTCGAACCGGTCAGACAGCGCACCGCCCGGCAGGCCGAACACGAGCTGGACGACCAGCCGCACCGTGCCGACCACCCCCGCTAGCGCGGCTGAGTGCGTGAGCGCGAGGATCAGCAGCGGGTAGGCGATCAGCGCCGCGCTCGTGCCGGTGTCGGAGAGGACCTGGCCGATCCAGAGCAACCGGAATCCGCGGTTTCGCCGCAGCGGCACCGGCGCGGAGACTGGTGTTGTGGTCACGGCCGCAGTGTTCGAGCTTGCATCGGCCTGGGTCACGTCCGTCACGACTCGCTCTCGCCGTCGGCGTCGTTCGCCGGCTCGCCCTCGTCGCGATCCGGGTAGCTCATCGGGTAGCTGAAGACCACCATTTCCACCGGCAGCGCGCCCGGCGGCCGCTTGGACGGGTCGGCCAGCCGCTCGTGCATCCGCTCATAGAGATCTGCGTGCAGGTCCACGTTGAGCTGCTCTAGTTCTTCAGGCGTCAGATACAGGAGGTACTCGCCGTCGAACGCGGCCTTCCGCCATCTGGCGGGGTAGCTGGCCTTCGTCTCGAGCCAGGTCCGGTATCGCTCGAACTGGCGCTCGCGGAACATGCGGGCGACCACCACGCCGGCGAGCTCGGCCTCGGGCTGGCCCTCGGGCACGGCGATGCTGAAGCCGATCGACGTCATCCGCCAGGGTCTCGCCCGGCCCTTGCCGCCGCCGGCCTCCTCGACGAAGCCATACTTCGCCAGCTGCCGCAGATGGAAGGAGCAGGTGGTCGGTGACTCGCCGATCTGCTCACCGACCTGCGTGGCGGTCATCGGCCCGTGGAGTATCAGCGCCTCGATGAGCGCGACGCGCACCGGGTGCGCTAGCGCTCGCAGCGTCCGGGCATCGGAGATCGTCCGCAGGTCTTGCAGGGACTGCCGGGCTGCGGCGAACCCGGACACCGCAGCCCCAGACTCCGCCGATCCTTGCCGCGGCTGATCGGTACTCTCTTCAAGAGACACCTCTCGATAGTGAACTCTCGAGAGATATCTGTCAAGAGAGATCTCTCGAGGACTCCGGGGCTGTGCCGGCGTCCGCGCCAGCTGCGGCCGCGGCCGCTGCGGCCGGGGCCGCTGCGGCGGACTCGGCCTGTCTCAGCCACGGGAGAGCGAGACACAGGACCGCAGCTATGCCCATTGCCGCAGCGAACGCGCCCATCGCCCACTGGCCGGACGCGTGCTGCACGAGCAGCCCGGCGACCAGCGGCGCGAGCGCAGCGAGGCCGGTGGCAGCGGTAATCACCGTGCTGTTGGCCCGGCCGCGCATGCCCTCGGGCGTGCTTCGCAGCATCGCGGCGAACAACGCCGCGTTCCCGGTCGGCGCCAGCAGAAGGACGGCAGCCACCGGGAGGGCGACCAGCGGTGACGGCAGGACCAGTGCGGCCACCGTGAACAGCCCGGTGCCAGCGACGGTCATCAGGATCACCAGCTGCCACAGCCGCAGCCTGCCCTGCAGCCTCGGCGCGACGACCGCGCCGAGCAGCCCGCCCACCGCGACCCCGGCCAGCACCAGCCCGATGATCCACGGCGCGACCCCGTCGAGCCGCAGCGCGACCGTGATCGTGAAGACCACGCCGTTGAACGCAAAGTTGATCAGGGGTGCCAGCAGCAGCACGCCACGCAGCAGGGCGTTCTGCCAGACCAGGCGCAAGCCGTCGACGACTTCGTGCCAGAGCGCTTGGTGCTCGCTGCTGCGCTCCGGCCGGAACTGCCCGCGGATCCGGGTCACGGTACCGACCGAGACGAGATAGGAAGCGGCGTCAGCGAGGAACGGCACCGCGCTGCCCAGGCCGTACATGAAGCCGCCGAGCGCGGGGCCGACCAGAGCCGCCGAGTAGCTGCGTGCCTCCATAGCCGCCCACGCCTGCTCGAGCTGGTCATCCGCAACGACCCGCGGCAGGGCGGCGACGGCCGCCGGGCTGAACAGCACGTTCGCTGCGCCGTCGATGACAGACACGGCAAGCACGACCGGCCAGCTCACCATGTGCAGCAGCACGAGCACGGCCAGCACGCCGAGCGCACCGGCCCTGATGCTGTCGCAGCCGATCATCGTGAGGCGCCTGTCGAGCCGGTCCGACCACGCCCCGCCGGGCAGGCCGAGCACGAGCTGCACGACCAGCCGGACGGTACCGACCACGCCGGCAATGACCGGCGAATGGGTGAGCGCCAGGACCAGCAGCGGGTAGGCGATGACCGCCGCTTGTGT
>JASIGS010000160.1 GCA_030052355.1 Streptosporangiaceae bacterium
CGCCTGCTCGTCCGCTACCGGGACCAGCTGCCGAGCTTCAACGACGACATCCAGGGCACCGGCGCGATCAACCTGGCAGCCGTCCTCGCCGCGGTGCGGGCGACCGGAGTCAAGCTGACCGACCAGCGGTTCGTGGTCTTCGGCGCGGGTTCGGCCGGCACCGGCATCGCGGACCAGCTCTCCGCCGCGCTGGTGGCCGCGGGCCTCACCGACCTGCAGGCGCGGTCCAGGTTCTGGGCCGTCGACGCGCACGGGCTCCTCGTGTCCGGCCTGCCGGGCCTGTCCGATGGGCAGCCCAGGTACTGCCGGGACGCCGGCGAGGTGACAGGCTGGCGGCTGGATCAGGCGCTTGGCGGGATACCGCTCGCTGAGGTAGTGCGGCACGTGCACCCCACCGTGCTGATCGGCACGTCGGGGCAGGCAGGCGCGTTCACGCAGGACATCGTCACCGACATGGCCGGGCACGCCGAGCAGCCCGTGATCATGCCGCTGTCCAACCCGACCGAGCTGGCCGAGGCCAGGCCCGCCGACCTGATCCGGTGGACTGAGGGCAGGGCGCTGGTAGCCGCGGGCAGCCCGTTCCCGCCCGTCGACTACGCAGGCACGCGTTATGTCATCGCCCAGGCGAACAACGCCCTGATCTTCCCCGGGCTCGGGCTCGGCGCGATCGCGGCACGGGCGTCCCGGGTGACCGACGGGATGCTCAGCGCGGCCGCGCACGCGGTGGCGGGCCTGGTCCAAGCCGGGGTCCCGGGTGCGCCGCTGCTGCCGCAGGTGGAAGCGCTGCGGGACACGTCTCTGGCGGTCGCCACGGCCGTCGCGCAGGCGGCTTCCGCCGACGGCGTCGCGCGGCAGCAATTCGCGGACGACGTGGCTGGCCAGATCCGCGCCCTCATGTGGCAGCCGGTGTACCGGCCGGTCAGGCCGGCCTGAGCCGGGGCTCGCTGCCAGGCATGTCGCCGGCCCCCGCAAGCCCGCAAGTCCGCCGGGCACTCCGGCGGGTCCTCGCCGACCTGCAGGCCGGCCGGGCCTTCCTCGCAGCCGAGCTGAGCCACTCAGCCTGGCTGGACTTCGGCGCGTTCCGGTGGCGTGACCTGGCTACCGGTCACGCGGTGCGGGCGGCGCTCGGGGTCATCACGCCGCTGGCGATCGGAATCGGTACCGGTCACGCCGCTTACGGCAGCTACGCGGCCCTGGGCGCGCTGCCGGCCGGATTCGTGTCGTTCCAGGGCGTCAACCGGACCCGCGTGCTGGCTGTGCTGGCGACGGCCGCGGGGATGGCGGTCTCGACCTTCGTCGGCGCTGTCACCGAGGCAACGGCTGGCTGGCTGCTGGTGCCTGTGGTATTCGCCTGGGCGTACGCCGCCGGACTGTGCGCGGCGCTCGGGCCCACGGCACTCGCCGTCAGCCTGCAGTGGCCGGTGGCGCTGCTCATCGCCAGCGCGATCCCGCTGCCGGCCGAGCACGCCGCGGTGCGGGCGCTGCTGGTGCTGGCCGGCGGCCTGTGGCAGGGCCTGCTGGTCGTCACGTCGTGGGCGGTGGACCGCGGCAGCGCTGAGCGGCTCGCGATGGCCGACTCGTTCCGCTCCCTGGCGGACTACGCCGCGCACGTCGCGTCTGGGCCGGCCACGCCGGACATGCTGCCCAGCGTGGAAGCACTCGGCGACCCAAACCCGCTGATCAGGAACGCCGCCAGGCAGGAGCTGCTCGACCTGACGGCGGAGGCCGAGCGCATCAGGACCACGCTCACGGCGCTGTCGGTCGGCAGGCCGGCTGAGGGTCCCACACCCGAGGGGCGGCGCCTCCTGGCCACGGCGGAGCGGGTGCTGACCGAGCTGGCCGAGAGCATGACGGGCAGACGCCGCCAGCGCGCGGCCCACCTCGCGGCCGCATCCGCCGCGATGGCTGGCGTCGGGCCCGAGTCCGGCACGCCGTGGGAGTGGTCCGGCGAGGCACTGCTCGGGCAGCTGCGGGCCGTCTGCGAGATCGCCGGAACCGAGGCTGGCGACGCGGGGACCGGGACGGCAGCGCCACCCCGCGAGGCGATGGTCCGCTTCGATCTTGCACTCACCCTGCGGGCAACCGTCGGTACCTCGTCGGAGGCCGGCCGTCACGCCCTCAGGTTGGCCGTGATCGCCACGATGGCCGAGGCAATAGTCCGGGCTGCCGGTCTCAGCCACGGCTACTGGGCCGTGCTGACCGTCTTCATCGTGCTGCGGCCCGACTACAGCTCGACCCTCTACCGTGGCCTGCAGCGCGCGGCGGGCACCGTCATCGGTGCCGGGCTCGGCGTCTGCACCGTGCTGCTCGCGAAGGTGGGGGACGGCGCTTTGCTAGCCGGGGTCGGCGTGTCGCTGCTCGCCGCGTACGCGGTGTTCACCGTCAGCAACCTGCTCTTCGCCGTGTTCCTGACCGACTTCGTGGTCGTGTTGCTCGCGCTGCTCGGCCTGCCACCGCTGCCGACCGCGCTGGCCCGGCTGGCCGGGACGGGCATCGGCGCCGGACTGGCGCTGCTCGGTTACCTCGTGTGGCCCACCTGGGCCGGGAAGTCGGCAGCCGAGAACTTCGCCCGACTGGTGGAGGCGCAGGGCCGGTACGCCGCTGCGCTGCTGCGTGCCTATCCGCGACCGCGCGGAGCGGACGCAACCCGGCTCCGCGAGCTGCGACTCGCGGCGCGCCGCGCGCACTCCGACGCGGACGCATCCGCGCACCGGCTGGCCGACGAGCCCGACCAGCCGCCGGTCAGCTCGGAACTGGCGCGCGCGCTCGCCACGTCGGCGCACCGCATCGCGCAGGCGTGCCTGACGCTGACCGCGGCGGTGGGGGCTCATCACGCCGAGCACCCGGCGGCACAGGGCGGCCGGCTGCAGTCGCGGCTCGAGGAGCTCGCGGTCCTGGTCGAGCGGGCCACCGGACAGATCGCAGGCTGGCTGCGCGGGCGGGTGGGGACGCAGGACTCCGGGCAGTCAGCGACGGCGCTGCCGCCGCTCCGGGCGGCGCGGCAGGACATCTGGCCCGACACCGCCGAGCCCGGCAGCGACGAGGCCGGAATCGCCGCAGCCACCGACGCCCTGGTGGACGCCATCAACACCGAGGCGCACGTGCTGCGAAGACCGCGGTAGCCGCACGTCCACCGCGGCCAACTCGGTCACAGCCGCGGATCGACAGGCTCGCTCTCCAGCGCCAGCACGCCGAAGGCGCACTCGTGCACCCGGAACAGTGGCTCACCCGCGGTGAACCGCTCGAGCGCCTCGATGCCGAGCGCGAATTCCCGCACGGCCAGCGACCGCTTGTGCCCGACGTTGCGGGACCGGAGCCGGGAGAGGTTCGCTGGCTCGGTGTATTCGGGCCCGTAGACGAGCCGCAGGTACTCGCGGCCCCGGCACTTGATGCCCGGCTGCACCGGGCCGCGGGTGCCGACGCAGAAGGTC
Organism: Streptosporangiaceae bacterium; assembly: GCA_030052355.1. The sequence goes on from JASIGS010000160.1 coordinate 3,432, forward strand.
TGAGCCGGTTTGACCACCATGCCCTCGCCGCCCGCCGCGGTCAGCTCCTCCCACCACGCCACGGCTGCCGCCTCGCTCGCCTGCTCCGCGACGCTGACCTCGATCCAGGCCGTGCGCCGGAACGTCACCGGGTCGGCCTGACACAGCCGCGCCGCTACCTCGAGGTGCCAGCGGTGCGGCCGAAGCGCGTGCACCTCGCCCTCGGCTGCCAGCACGCAGAACGGCGCCAGGCTGAGATCGGCGACGGACGAAACAGGCCAGCAGTACCGGCGGTAGGCGTCGGCGAACAGCCCGGCCTCCCGACGTCGCTGCTCGATGCGCCCGAGCAGCCCGTCGTCCTGTACTCCCCGGTCGGCGGCGGCTTCCGTGAGCTCGCGTGCCGCGTCCAGCGCCGCGGTGGCCGCCGCGGCCACCGGCGCGTACTGGCCAGTGATCAGGTCCGCCGCCTTGGCCGACCACGGCATCAGTTCGCAGTCAAGCGCGATCCAGTCGGTCGCCAGTTCCGCCCACAGCCCGGCCGCGGTCACGGCTGCGGTGACCCGGCCGAGCAGTTCGCGCTCCTCAGACGGGCCGAAGAACGCACGGCCGGTGCGCGTGAAGATCGCGCCGCTGCCGTCAACGCCGAACCGCCGCAGCGCGGCCTCGGGCGAGCTGCACGCGATCACGACAGCCCGCGAGCCCATGTGCTTTTCCTCGCAGATCACCTCTGCCACGCCGGCCGCACGGTAGGCGGCCAGCGCATCGGCGGGATGCTCCAGGAGACCGGGCTCTGCCGATGCGGCAGGCGGCGACATCGTCGGCGGCAGGTAGATGAGCCACCGCGGATCGATCGCGAACCTGCTCATGACCTCCAGGGCGGCCAGCGAGTTCTCTTCCCTGATCGTCACGGTGCTACCGGTCAGCCTGGTGGTGACGACGCGCTTGCCGAGCACGTCGGTGATCCGCAGCTCGGCGGCGTCGCGGCCGCCCGCGTTGTCTGCGCCGGCGTCCTGACCTGCCGGAGCCGCACCGACGGCCGAGCGCAGCGGCCGGACAGGCTCGTAGTACACGCGTGCCGCCGGGACGCTGACCAGCTCACGCTCCGGGTAGCGCAGGGCGGTCAGCTTGCCGCCGAAGACGCAGCCGGTGTCGAGGCAGATCGTCCCGTTGACCCACTCCGCTTCGGGAACCGGGGTGTGCCCGTATGCCACCAGTGCCCGGCCGCGGTAGTCCTCCGCCCACGGGTAACGGACCGGCAGGCCGAACTCGTCGGTCTCGCCCGTCGTGTCGCCGTAGAGCGCGAACGCGCGCACCGCAGCAGACGCCCGGCCGTGCATGGCCTCGGGCAGGCCCGCGTGCGCCACCACGAGCTTGCCATCGTCGAGGACCACGTGGCCGAGCAGTCTGTCCATGAACGTGGCCGTCTCGTCGGCGAAGCCGTCCGGCTCGGCTGCGAGCTGACCGAGGCTCTCGGACAGGCCGTGCCCGGTCGCCACGTCCTTGCCGCGCAGCGCCTTCACCAGCTTGGCCTCGTGGTTGCCCGCGACGCACAGCCCGGTGCCGGCCGCGGTCATGCCCATCACGAG